>CALMEH010000172.1 GCA_937863115.1 uncultured Acidobacteriota bacterium | reverse complement strand
GATTTGGCACGGCGAAAAGCCAAAAACAAAACCGCCGCGATTGCTAAAATCGCTAAAACCCAGCCGTAATTTAAGTCAAAAAATGTGTTTTCCGAAAGAGGAATTTCCAATCCGCCCAGATAACCTTGCCCGATTTGCGTAAAATTCGCGTTGGCAACATCAATCGTTTCCGATTTCGTTACGCCTTTAATCGCACCGCGCCACGCAAGCAGTCCGCCGAGCGTTACGATAAACGCCGGAATATTGAGATAAGCCGTTAGAAATCCGTGAAATGCGCCGATGGCGACGCTGACCGCAATTGCGCCCAAAATTGCCGGAAGAAATCCGTAATCAAGCAGTAAAATCGCCGCTATCGCGCCCGCCAAACCCATCGCCGAACCGACTGCCAAATCAATGTTGCCCGACACAATGACCATCAACATTCCGACCGCGATAATGCCAGTAACCGACATCTGCAACATCAGATTGGAAAGATTGCGCGGCGTTAAAAAAATGCCGCCCGTTTGCCAATAAAAGAAAAGCCAAATCAAAACCGTCGCGCCGAACATCGTATAGGCGCGAAGCGACGATGCTTCTATCTTAAAACCCGATTTTTCTGTTGTTTCACTCATTATGTTTATCAAACTATTACTTTTGATTCGCCCGTCGCCGCAACCATCACTTTTTCGGGCGTGGCTTCCGCTCTTGAAAAATCGCCCGTTAATTTGCCTTCGTGCAAGACTAAAACTCTGTCTGACAAACCCAAAACTTCGGGCAATTCCGATGAAACCATCACGATTGCCAAACCTTCTTTGGCTAATTTATTGATTTCGGCGTAGATTTCCTGTTTTGCGCCGACATCAATTCCGCGTGTCGGTTCGTCCAAAAATAAAACTTTCGGATTCGTCAAAAGCCATTTCCCCAAAACAACTTTTTGTTGATTTCCGCCCGAAAGCGTTCCGGCGACGGTCAACGGCGAATTTGCTTTGACGCGCAGGGAAGTCATAACTTTTTTAACCGCAACGGTTTCGCGCCCGAAATTTGTCAAAAATGCGCCGGAGATTCGTTTTAATCCGGCAAGCGTCGAATTATCTAAAATCGTCTGTTCCAAAATTAAACCGAAACGCTTGCGGTCTTCGGTAACAAATCCGATACCGTTTTTGATTGCGTCTGACGGCGAATTTATCGAAATTTTTTTGTTTTCGACAAAAATTTCACCCAAATTTTTTCCTTGCCACGCGCCGAAAATTGTCATTAAAAGTTCGCTGCGACCCGCGCCCATCAATCCGGCGATGCCGAGAACTTCGCCTTTTCTGACGGAAAATGAAACATTATCAACGAGTTTTTTATTCGGATTATCAAAATCGAAGGCGTTTAAGTTTTTAATTTCCAAAACCGTTTCGCCGAATTCGTGAGAAACTTTCGGGAAAATATCGCCGACTTCGCGCCCAACCATCAGCGCGATAACTTTATTTTTCGTCAAATCTTTGGCATCGGCAGTTTCAACGGTTTTTCCGTCGCGCAAAACCGTGATTTTGTCCGCCATTTCAAAAACTTCGTTGAGCTTGTGCGAAATATAAATCATTCCCACGCCGCGACTTTTAAGTTTCCGCAAAATCGTAAAAAGTGTTTCGACTTCCGATTCGGTCAGGGCGGCAGTTGGTTCATCCAAAACCAAAATTTTCGCGTCTTGGGACAAGGCTTTGGCAATTTCGACAAGCTGTTGCTGACCGATTCCCAAGTTTCCGACAGGCGTTCGCGGATCAATCGGCAAATGCAAATCTTTCAACAGTTTAGACGCTTTTTGATAAAGTTCAGACCAATTTATGACACCGAATTTAGAAGGTTCTTTGCCAAGAAAAATGTTTTCGCCAACCGTGAGTTCTTTAACCAGAGAAAGTTCTTGAAAAATAATTGCCACGCCTGCTCTTTCGGCATCACGGATGGTTTTAAATTGCTGAATTTCGTCTTCGATAACAATTTTGCCGCTATAAGTTCCCGCAGAATAAACGCCGCTCAGAACTTTCATCAGCGTTGATTTCCCCGCGCCGTTTTCCCCGACAAGCGCGTGAAATTCGCCTGCCGAAAGGTTGAATTCCACGCCGTCCAAAGCCTTTACGCCCGGAAATTCTTTGGTGATTTGCTTCATTTCGAGCAGTAAAGTCATATTGAAAAAATGCTGTTTTGGAGTTGTATTTGGAAAAACTTTATAACAATTTAACACAAAAACAAACGGAAAGGGCAATATCGCTTCTTGCTTTTCGGATGGATTTGAAAGAAAATAACTTGTTTCAAATTTACATTTTGGAGTTTTTTATTAAAAAGTATGATTAAAAGATTCTCGTATTTTATCTTAATTTTATTGATTTCGGTTTGCTCCGTCTTTGCCCAAGACCTCGACGAAGTAACCATTAGCGGAAAAGTTTCCGATACGAATAACGCGCCGATTGTCGGCGCAACCGTTGCGGCAAAACTTGTCGCCACCGGAGCTGAACGCACCGCCATTACGGACAGCGAAGGGCGTTTCAAATTTATCGAACTCGCGCCCGGAACTTACACCATTAAAGTTTCAATGACAGGTTTCGGCGCACAGGAACAGACGGATTTAGTAACCGTCAGCGGACAAAATGTTCAACTTAATTTCACACTTGCGCCTGCCGGCGTAACTGCTGAACAAACCGTAACCATCGGCGGCGACGATGCTCCGATTGTTGACACGAGTCGAACAATCGTGGGTAGCACGATTACGGAACGCGAAGTTCAGGAAATTCCGAATAACACGCGCAATCCGCTTGATTTGGTTTTGACGCTCGGCGGAACGAGCGAAGAAGCACTTTCGACCAGAGATTTGGCAAGCGACCGCGGCGAACGCGGGATCAGCACGCCGGGAAGCACGCCGGATGAAGCCGGAATTTTTTCGCTTTCGGGTGGCGCGGCGTATTCAAACAATATTACGATTGACGGACTCGATAACAATGATGACCGTTCGGCTTCGTTTCGTTTTCAGCCTTCGATTGAATCGGTTGCCGAAGTTCAAGTCGTTACAAATCAATTTTCTGCCGAATACGGACGCGCTTCGGGCGGTCGCGTAAATGTTCGCACACGTGCCGGAGGAAATACGTTTCGAGGTCGCGCTTTTTATTTTTTCCGTGATGACAATTTAAATGCCAACACTTGGAACAATAATCGTCGCGGAATTGAACGTCCACAATTCACCAATCATAATCCGGGATTTACGTTTGGCGGACCGATTATCAAAAACAAACTTTTCTTTTTTACTGCCTACGAATACGACAATATTAAAGAAGATACAATCGTTGATGTTTGGGTTCCGGTTACAAATGGCAACACCAGATTTAATTTGCCATCTCCGAACGGCACTCAAATCGTAACGGTTACTTCCGGCACGAATACGGTTCAAGTTGCTCAATATATCTCGCCTTTTGAAACTCCTGCCAAAAAGCACATTTTTCAAACACGCTTTGATTATAATTTGAACAGCAAGCACAATTTTACATTCAATTATCAATTGGGACGTTCAAACGATTTGCGTTCGTTTAGCGGCACAAATCGTTTGGCAGATTCGATTATCGGCAGAATTCGCAACACAGACGCTTTTAATGCCACTTACAACTACATAGTTTCATCAAAAGCCGCTAATCAATTCCGCTTTCAATATTCGCGTCTTCGTCCGAGTTCGGCACAGAACGCAGGCGAATTAGCTCCGGCGGTTTTGATTACATTTACCGCGCCGGGCGAAGGTTCGACAACGCAACTTTATGGTTCGACAAGCAATTCGAGCGACCGTGAAGAAGACCGTTGGCAACTTCAAAATACATTTATTTATGCGACCGGCGACCACACATTTAGAGTCGGCGGCGATTATCAGAAAGTTGATTCATTGTTTATTGACCGTTTTGATGCAACGGGAACTTATCGTTTTACAAATTTTGCTTTCTTTAACATCGGTTCGGTTTCAAGTTTCCAACAAAATTTTAATACCGCTTCCGAAGTGAACAATACTTATTACGGTTTGTTTTTCCAAGACGACTGGAAAGTTCGTTCAAATCTGACACTAAGTTTCGGATTGCGTTACGAAAAAGAAAAAGTGATAGATGACAAGAATAATTTCGGACCGCGATTTGCGGTTGCGTGGAATCCGTTTTCAAAAACTGATAAGACCGTAATTCGTTTCGGGGCAGGAATTTTCTATAACCGTGTTCTGCTTCGCACAATTGACGATTTTACTTCCGACTCGCAAGAACTTCGTTTCGATTCGGGGAGTTTGCGCGTTCCGACAGGCGTTACAGTTGACACGACTACCGTCAGAAACTTCTTAAACACGCAGTTTCCGAATGGTTTGAGTCTTGATACAGTTGTTCCGGTTAATGCCACAAACAGTTATACTGTTCGAGATTTATCAAATCCGGCAAGCATTTTCCGAAAACTCGACCCGAATTTGAAAATCCCTGAAAGCTATCAATTCAACATCGGATTCGAGCGCGAAATTTTCAAAGGAATTGCTTTTGAAACAAACTTTACCTACAACAAAACTGTTCGCCTGTGGCGTGAATTCAACGCCAACGCGCCCCTTTTACCGTCGGGAACGCCCGACCGTGATTCAGATGGACAGATAACTTTTACGGATTTTTTGCTCGGTGTTAATACCGGAAACACGACATTTGTTCTTGGTTCTCCAACGGAT
>CALMEH010000171.1 GCA_937863115.1 uncultured Acidobacteriota bacterium | reverse complement strand
GAAAGTGTGGCGCGTCCGCGCCGAATTGCGGGCGCATCTGCTCGAAATAATCTATGGCACGAGTTCGCTCGTTTATATCGTGCTGATGGGCGTTTTAACGATTGTTTCGTATCGAATATTTTTTCAAGATTGGATGATGCAGGTTGTTTCCGCCAATTTTGCGGCGGCGTTGGCGTGGATTTTAGGCTTGGTTGTCATAATTTTGAGTTTGTTGAGCGTTGCGGGCGAATTGCGCGGCACTAAAAGCCAACCCGCGAAATAGATTTTTTGAGCCGTTTTGAATCTTTTTTCTGAGTTATCGAAGGAGAATAATATTTTATGAACACAATGAGATTATTTTTAATGAAACCCGCATCTGCGCCATTTGCATTTGTAATTCTTATTTTACTTTGCATTGCGTGTGCCTGTCCGCGTTTGGGTGAAAAAAGCGATCAGAGAATTTCAAACACAACGGTTTCAAAAACTAAAACGCCTTCAAATCCGACTAATAAAAACAATTCGCGAATTGAAAAAGACGAAACCGTTTCTTCAAATGACGAAGATAAAGTTACAGATAATTATTCTGAGACAGAAAACTCGTCCGATTCGTCAAGCAGTTATTTTATCGGAACGTGGAAAGTTACGCAGGCAAACGCTTATATGCCCGAATACAAACCGCTGACAATCAACCGCGACGGAACTTATTCGTGGGAAGAACCTGTCAGCACAGAAACTTTCACTGGAAACTGGCGAATGGAAGACGGTTTGCTAATTATCGAAAAGGCTTACAAAGGCGCAGATTGGAGCGTTAAAGTTTTCAAGCCGGGAAACCAAACAACCACCAGCGACCAGATTTGGATGAACTGTATCGGCGATGGAATGGGATTTTATGAATACAAAGGTTTTCGCCCTTAGTAATTTTATTATTTTACGGAGTCATATAGTGAATATGACGGGTTGGAAAAAAATCAGCAATAAAGCTATGATTGAGAAAACCGCAACAAAACAATGATTAAACGCCGCACATTTCACCGCGCAGTTTTTATTATTGCCGGAATTTACAACATCTTCTGGGGAATTTTCAGCGCAATTTATCCGAATTGGCTGTTCGATTTTGCCGGAATGCCGCCGATCAATTATCCGCAGATTTTCGCTTGTCTCGGAATGGTCGTCGGGCTTTACGGAATTATTTATTTTGAAGTCGCCAGAAAGCCCGAAAACGGTTTTTTGCCGGCGGCAGTCGGGCTTTTGGGCAAAATTTTAGGTCCGATTGGTTTGCTGATTCTAATTTGGCAAGGCGAATGGAAACCTGCGACGATTGTTTTATGTCTGACCAACGATTTTGTCTGGTGGATTCCCTTTTCTTTGTATTTGTTTGATTCGTGGAAGTATTTTCGGGAAGATTTACGCGAAAATTAAAAACAAAAGGAGTTTGGCAATATGAATCTTGATGCAGATGTGAGCAAAAAACTCGTCCGGGAACTTACGCTGTTTGATGCGACGATGATTGTCGTCGGCTCGATGATTGGAAGCGGAATTTTTATAGTTTCGGCGGAATCGGCAAAACTTCTCGGCGCACCGGGCTGGCTTCTGCTTGCGTGGGCTTTGGCGGGCGTAATGACGATTACGGGCGCACTCTGTTTCGGCGAACTCGCCGCCGCGATGCCGAAAGCCGGCGGACCTTATGTTTTTATGAGCGAAGCGTATGGAAAGCCGGTCGGTTTTCTTTACGGTTGGTCGCAATTTCTCATCGTTCAAAGCGGCACGATTGCGGCGGTTGCGGTTGCTTTTGCCAATTTCACGGGAATTTTGATTCCTGCAATTTCCGGCACGAATTATCTGATTGAACCGATTGTTTTCGGCTCTTACGCCGTCGGACTTTCGACTCAGCAATTATTGGCGATTTTCAGCATTGTTCTGCTGACTTTTATCAACACGTGCGGTTTGAATTTTGCAAAATGGATTCAAAATTCATTTACGATAACTAAAACTCTTGCTTTGCTCGCTTTGGTTTTAATCGGTTTAATTTTCGGTTGGAACTCCGGCGGCGCACTTTTTACGGCTGATTGGTGGAATTCTTCGGCAAACGGTTGGAGTTTGGAAACAGCGCAACCTGCCGCGATTAGTGCGGGCGCGTTGGCGTTTATTTTGGTTTTCGGCAAAGCGATGACCGGACCGCTCTTTTCGCAATCGGCTTGGGACAACGTAACTTTTACGGGCGGCGAAGTCGAAAATCCGCAAAGAAATCTGCCGCGAGCTTTGATTATCGGCTGTTTGATTGTTGTCGGATTATATTTTCTGGCAAACGTCGCGTATCTCGTAACGCTTTCGCTTCCTGCGCACCAAAATGCGCCGAACGGTCGCGTTGCAACTGCCGTGATGGAGCAAATTATCGGTGCGCCGGGCGTGATAATTATGGCGGTTGCATTGATGATTTCAACTTTCGGATGCAATAACGGTTTGATACTTTCAGGCTCGCGGGTTTCTTATGCAATGGCAAAAGACGGCTATTTGTTCGCAGGATTGGCGAAAACAAACGCGCATCACGTTCCCGCAACGGCTTTAATCGCGCAATGTATTTGGGCGTGTTTGCTGATTTTGCCGCGCACCATAACTTATGCCGAAGGAAATCCGAAACCTGTTTTCGGCAATGTTTATAGGGATTTGCTGAGTTATATTGTTTCGGTTGATTTAATCTCCGCCGCACTTTCGGTTTTAGCAGTTATCGTTTTGCGCTTGAAAAAACCTAAAATGGAACGACCTTATCGCACGTTAGGTTATCCGCTCACGCCGATTATTTTTCTCAGTCTTTCGATATTCGTTACATTGACCCTGATTTATCTTGCACCAACCACTGCCGGAATCGGATATTTATTTGCATTAACGGGAATTCCCGTCTATTTTATCTGGAATAGACGCAAAGTTTAAAGTCTATGGACACAATCAACAATCGGAGCGCAAAAGTCCGATGAGCATTGGGCTTTGATTGCAAAACTTTAGTAAAAGTCCGCCGTTCTTTCACAAGAGTCCGCTGTCCTTTCGTAAAAGTCCGCGGACTTTGGGCAAAGTTTTCCGTCCAATCGTGAATGTTCCGCATCCGCAGTGCAAAATTTGGTGGACAATTTGAATTTGTTTGAAACCTCAAATAAGACTAAGAATTTAACCACGAAATTACACGAAAATTGCACAGTTTTTTTCTTGTTTCGTGCCGTTTCGTGTAATTTCGTGGTAAAAAAAAAACTACCATTCGAGGTTTCAAACAAATTCTAAGCAGTCGGGCAAAATTATTTTTGCCCGATTACTTATTTTTTTCTTTCATCATTCACCGTAAAAAAAATTGTGTCCTTTTTGATTCGTCGTGCATCTAAAACAATAACTTCAGTAATTTTCGGAGATAGCTTTAGATGAAAAGAATTTTTATAATCGGCTTATTCATTTTTGCGGCTTTCGCGTCAGTTTCAGCACAATCGGGCAGAAAAATAACCGCTACGCCTACGCCGATGCCAAAAACTGTTGAAGAAACAGGCTATTCTGAATCGAAACCCAACAACGGTAGCACACGCATTATGCCGCCGAATATGCAAAAGAAAGAAACTTTGCAAGACAAGGCACAAAAAACTACTCAAACTTCCGATTCTACAACAGATGCGGATGACGAAGTTATCAAGGTAGAAACGAGTTTAATTACGATTCCGGTTTCGGTTTTTGACCGCAACGGGCTTTATATTCCGGGTTTGAAACAGGAAAATTTCAAGATTTTTGAAAACGGAATAGAACAGGAAATCGCATATTTCGGCACATCCGACAAACCTTTTACCGTAGTTTTGCTTTTAGATACGAGTATTTCCGCGAAAAGAATTTTGCCCGAAATCAAACAAGCGGCGCGTGCATTTGTTGACCAATTAAAACCGCAAGACAGTGTAATTGTCATTGAATTTGATGGCGACGTAGAAGTTTTGGCTGAGGCAACAAACGACCGTCAAACAATTTACCAAGCAATAAATCGCGCAAATATCGGCAACGGCACGGCGATTTACGATGCGGTTGATTTCTCACTTCGCAAACGCTTGAGAAAAATCGAAGGTCGCAAAGCGATTGTGTTGCTCACGGACGGTGTTGATACGCAATCATTTTCATCAAGCTACGATAAAAGCATACGCGAAGCCGAAGAAGCCGATGTTTTGATTTTCCCGATTCATTACAACACGCTGAACGACACGCTCAACGATGTGCAACTTTCGGGCGGCGTTTCGCGGCGACAAATCATCAACGATTACGCGCTCGGCAGACAATATTTGCAAGATTTAGCCGCCAGCACGGGCGGAACAATGTTCAAAGCCGCCGCCACCGCCGACGGTTTAAGAGAAGCATTTGAGGGCATCGCCGAAGAACTCCGCAAACAATATCAAATCGGTTATTATCCAACGGAAACCGGAAAAACCGGCGAAAGGAAACAAATCCGCGTTCGCATAAATCGTCCGAATTTGATTATCAAAGCCCGCGACAGTTATATTGTCGGTGCAACGTCAACAAAATAATTTTTACTTCAAAATCTCACAATTATGAGTAATTTTCCGTGTTGCGCCTTGTTATTTCACGGTTAGTTAAACAAATAAAAAAAGGCAACTGAAAAAGTTGCCTTTTTTGATCTTAATGGTGATCCGAGGAGGACTCGAACCTCCGACCCAATGGTTAAAAGCCATTTGCTCTACCGACTGAGCTATCGGACCACGTTTCGGATTGAATTAATCAAGCCGAATTTTTGATTTTACATATCGAACTCAATCTTGGCAAGTCCGATTTGAAAATTCTTCGACCGAATAATCGGTCAAAGTTAATTTTAGGGAACAAAAGCCGTTTGAAGCGGAACATCGCCGCTGATTCCGAAACCTGTAATTAATGTTCCGGCAGTTGAACGATTGATAAACCAAGTGTTTGACGAAGGACGGAAAACGGCTAAATCGTTTTTGCCGTCGCCATCGTAATCGCCCGGTGCAGGAACGTCGCCGTTTGCGCCGAAAGGTGCGGCAAAAAAGCTCAAATCTTCGCTTCTCAGAACAAACCATTGTCCGGTCGAAGGTCGCCAAAAGGTCGAATCCGCTTTGCCGTCGCCTGTGTAATCGCCTTGCACGATTTTATCCGTGCTTGAACCGAATTGAAAGGCAAGCAATCCTGCGGTGCTGCGCTGAATCCACCATTCTCCTGCGCCCGGACGGAAAATTGCGATGTCGGCTTTGCTGTCGCCGTCGTAATCGGCAACAGCGGGAACGTCGCCCGCAACTCCGAATTGTGTAATTGTCGTGCCACCGGTTGATTTCTGAATAAACCAAGTCGTTGACGAAGGACGAAAGACAGCAGCATCGGCTTTGTTATCGCCATCATAATCTGCGGGCGCGGGAACATCACCGTTTGCGCCGAACGGAAAAGCGAAAAACGAACTATCTTCCGAACGCAAAATAAACCATTGCCCGTTTGAAGGTCGCCAAAAAGCAATGTCGGTTTTGCCGTCGCCTGTATAATCAGCGGGAACGATTTTGTCTGAAGTTTGACCGAATTGAAACGCACGGTTTCCGCCGTCAGACGAGCGCAAATACCACCATTCGGCAGGTTCGGGACGGAAAATTCCAATGTCGGTTTTGTCGTCGCCGTCAAAATCGAAAATCGGTGGAAAATTCACAGCGGCTTGCGGTTGAATAACTCTGTTTGCCGTAAGAATGCAATCGCCGTCCGAACTTGTATCGTTATCGGCTTGATTTCCGGCGGCGTAAAGCGTTACCGCGCCGACATTTGTTGCCGGAGCATTCCAATTAAACGTCCAAGTGCTACCGCCGGTTTGTCCTGCAAAAGTTCCGGTTGAAGTATGTTGGATATAGCTTCGACCGCTATCAGATAAAGTTTGCGTCAAATTATTGACGGTAGAAAATGTTCCTGCGCCGGAACTCCCTGCAAGCGAAGTCATTTGAAAACCCCAACGCCTTCGCGTCATATCAGTTGAATTGTGTTGGACACTAATTGAATAAGTTTGTCCCGGAACGTAATTTGCCGGCGCGGTTATGGTAAAAGTTCCCGTGTCGGGCAAATCCGTATGACAAGCCGCGCAATTATTTTCGTCAGGTGCGCCCGAAAACCCCGCCGGCGGACCGCCGCTCGTAGCTTCTGTAATGTGCGCGACACGATTACTACTGAAAAAAGCGATTACCGCTAAACTCAAAAACGCTAATAAACATAAAAACTTTAACTTTTTTGCTACCGACATTGTAAATTTCTCCACTAAAACAATAAATTTAATTACAAATATGACATTTTCTCACTCTTAAACCAACTTTCCATTACCGAATCTTGCAAAATAATTGTTTGGTCGCGTTCGGGTCCGGTGGAAATCAAGCCGATTTCAACGCCAATTGAATTTGACAGAAATTCGACATATTTTCGCGCATTTTCGGGCAAATCTTCGATTTTCGTTGTGCCGAGCGTGTCAGTTTCCCAACCTTTTAAAGTTTCGTAAATCGGTTTGATTTTGCCTAGATCGTGCGAAACGGCGGGAAATGTATCTATCGTTTCGCCGTCAATTTCGTAGCCGACGCAGACCTTTATTTCCGGAAGAGCGTCCAAAACATCGAGTTTTGTTAATGCAACCGAATCGAAACCGTTCAACTCGGCGGCGTATTTTGTCGCAACGGCATCGAACCAACCGCATCTTCTTGGTCTTTTCGTAACCGAGCCGTATTCGTTTCCGCGTTGGCGAATCAAATTTGCCATATCTTCTTCCGCGTCCAACATTTCGGTCGGAAACGGACCTTCGCCGACTCGTGTTGCGTAAGTTCGAACAATTCCCAAAACGCCTGTGATATGATGCGGCGGAATTCCTGCGCCGACGGACGCGCCGCCCGCCGTCGGATTTGACGACGTAACATACGGATAAGTTCCGTGGTCAACATCGAGCAAAGTCGCTTGTGCGCCTTCCAATAAAATCTTTTTGTTTTGCTTTTTGGCTTCGGCAAGAAAATGCGAAGTTTCGGCAACAAACGGGCGCAATCTTTCGACAAGCGGCGAGATTTCCGCAAAAATTTCGTCTGAACGAAGCGGTTCGCGTCCGTAAAGAACGATAATTCGATTTGCTTCTTCCAAATTTCGTTCGATGCGTAATTTCAAAAGTTCGGGAACAAGCGCATCTGAAACACGAATTCCGCGCCGTCCGGCTTTGTCTTCGTAAGCAGGACCGATTCCGCGCAAGGTCGTGCCGATTTTCTCGTTTCCCAGACGTTCTTCGCTCGTGTGATCGAGCGCACGATGATAAGGCATAATCAAATGCGCCCGCGACGAAACTTTTAATCTTTCGGGCGTGATGGAAATTCCTTTTTCCGAAATTTGATCAACTTCTTCAAAAAACGCAATCGGATCAATAACCATTCCGTTGCCAAGAACACAAGTCGCATCTTCGTGAATAATCCCCGACGGCAACAATCTCAAAACAAACGCTTTATCGCCAACATAAACCGAATGTCCGGCATTGTGTCCGCCTTGATAACGCGCCACGATGTCGAATCTGTCCGCCAATAAATCAACAACTTTTCCCTTTCCTTCATCGCCCCATTGTGCGCCGATTATTACAATTATCATTTTTTTAATTTAACCACAAAATAACACGAAAATACACAAAAAGATTTTGATTTTATTTCGTGTGTTTTCGTGTTATTTTGTGGTTTAACTCATCGTCATCTTATAAAGTTGAATATATTTTCTTGCGGCATTTTCCCATGAATGATCTTCCGTCATTCCATTCAACTGTATTCTGCGCCAAGCGTCTTTGTCGTAGTATGCGAATAAAGATTCGTAAATTCTTTCTAAAAATCTGTCGGCGCGGTAACGACTGAATTTGAAACCGTTTCCTGTGCCGCGAACTGCGTCGAAATTATTTACGGTGTCGGCAAGTCCGCCGACGGCGTGAACGATTGGGATTGTGCCGTATTTCAGTGAATACATTTGATTTAATCCGCACGGTTCAAACTTTGACGGCATTAAAAACATATCTGCTCCGGCTTCGATTTTGTGCGCTAAACTTTCGTTATATCCGCGATAAACTCCGACTTGGTTTGGCGCATAATTTCGCAGTCTTTGCCAAAAATCTTCGTATTTTTTCTCTCCCGAACCGAGTGAAATTATATATGAACCGGTTGCAAGTATTTCTCCGGCAACCTGCATCATTAAATCAATTCCCTTTTGCGCCGTCAATCTCGTAACCGAAGCAAAAATCGGACGTTCGAGGTTTACAGGCAACGAAAATTGTTCTAAAAGCGCAATTTTACAAGCTGTTTTGCCGCTCAAATCATCTGCCGAAAAGTTTGCTGGAATTTCCGTGTCGGTTTCGGGACTCCAAACTTCGTAATCTACGCCGTTTAGAATTCCGATCAAACGATTTGCACGTTGGCGGGTCAACCAATCGAGTCCGTAACCTTCTTGCGAACCTTGAATTTCGTAACCGTAAGTGCGCGAAACAGTCGAAAGCATATCGGAAACCGCTAAACCGGCTTTCATTGCAGACGCGGCATTATTAAAAGCAAACGCATTGCGTTCAAATTAAGACGAAAAACCTAATTTCCAAAGTTCTTCCATTCCAAACACGCCTTGATACGCCATATTGTGAATCGAAAAAACCGTGCGCGGCGTTGACCAATATCTGTCCCAATATCGCAAATGCGCGATTTCGGTTGCCGCAAAACCGCAATGCCAATCGTTTAAATGCACAATCTCCGGCGGACGACCTAATCTTTTTATTAGCGCAAGCGCGGCGTGATTAAAAAATGCAAATCGTTCGTAATCTTCCCGAAAACCGTAAATCGAACTGCGGTTAAAATATTCCGGCGCATCAATCAGAAACGACGGCGAACCATTTGCTTCCGAATAAAACACCGTGCATTTATAAGGCTTTCCGCGCCAATCAAACCATAAATCATCAAAAGCCGTGTGCGCGATTAAATTAAATTTTGTCTGTTGATTATAAAACGGCGTAATCAAAAACGAATCTTCTCCGATCTGCTTTAGAGCCTTTGGCAAAGCTCCGGCAACGTCGCCCAAACCGCCCGTCTTTGAATATGGAACTGCTTCCGCAGAAATAACCGCAACACGCATTTTTTTTTATTTAACCACAAAACCACACTATTTTTTTTATGTTTTCTTTTATTTTTTTTGTGGATTTTCGTGTCTTTCTTGTGGTTAAAAAAAATGAAACCACAAAATTACACAAAATTACACGAAAACTTTCTGTTTATTTCGTGTCTTTTCGTGGTTTATTTTACTAAAATCACGAACTAACACAAACTACCGCAAATCATTTACCTTTTTCTCGGTATTTTATTGATTTTGAACGAATGTTTCTTTATAATCGCAGAACTTCAAAAACAGGAGATAAAAAATATGAAAAAAATTAAATACGCGGTTTTGGTTTTATTTTTGTGCGGCGCATTGGGTTTTCAGATGTTTTCGCCTTCGGAATTTTTACTTTCGGGACAAATTGTTGCGGCGCAAGACGAATTGACCGATACTTATTGGAACATTGACGGAACGATTTACGCCCTGCATTTCGGCAAAAAACGTAGTGTTCGTTTTCTTGAATACAATTCAAGTAGAGACGATTTCGACACGGTTGCCCGCGGAACTTACAGAGTTAGCCGCAACACGGTTACATTAAATTTCGGCGGCGTTGCCGGCAATGTCGTTATCAGTGGTAAACGTCGAAACAAAATGACCGGAAAATTTGCCGTTGACGGCGAAAGATACGTCATCACCGCCACACGCGCCGATGGTGATTAAATTTGTTTTAACCACAAAATTACACAAAAACACCCAAATTACTTTTCTTGATTTTGTGTTATGCGCGTGTTCTTTTGTGGTTAAATCTTTCTGAACCTACGAATCAACACAAAACCGCACAAAGCATTTTTCGTGTATTTTTGTGTAATTTTGTGGTTAAATCTCTTCCGCATCTTTTCTGTAAAACTACTCATTTTTGTTGAAATCGGATAAAGCGTTTTTGTATTGTGTTCGATTTTTGTTTTGCAAAACAAATTAACCACGAAATTACACAAAATTAAACGAAACAGATTATTTCTTTTTGTATTTTTTTTATGGTTTCATTCTTTTTTGGTTTTAATTTAACTTGCCGTGATTTTTCGTAGAGTTAATTTGATTTTTAAAATAGTCTGCGAAAAAGTTTTTAAGGTCTGCGCGGTTTTGTGTGGTCTTTATTTTATATTTTTTAACCACAAAAATATACAAAAATATACGAAATTTTGATGTTTTATGTGTTTCGTGTATTTTTGTGTATTTTCGTGGTTAGGTAAAAGAGAACCTCAAAAACACACAAAATTATACGATTTTTTTTATTTCTTTTTTGTGTATTTTTGTTTATTTTCGTGATTAAATGAAAACAGAAACACAAAATTATACGAGAATACACGAAAAAGAAATAGAATTTCTGAGTTTCCGATGAATAAATTACCGAATGCCATTTTTTTTACACTCATTTCGCTTTTGATTTTATCCCAATCGAATTTTCCGCAAAAACAAATCAAAGATTTAAAACCGACAGTCATTTTAATTTCGATTGACGGGTTTCGGTATGATTATTTTGAAAAATTTCAGCCCCAGGTTTTAAATAAAATAGCAAAGAATGGAGTTCGCGCAAAATGGATGGTTCCTTCATTTCCGACGACAACTTTTCCTAATCATTACACAGTTGCCACAGGACTTCATCCCGCCAATCACGGGATTGTCG
>CALMEH010000170.1 GCA_937863115.1 uncultured Acidobacteriota bacterium | reverse complement strand
TGGGCAGGTAATTCGCCTTTATCACAGCGAATGATTTTTTTGAGCAATTCAGCATTCGGACGCGCACCGTTTCTGATTTTGGTTTGGGCAACCGGACATTCCATAATCGGACGGTCAGCCGACAGAGTATTGTTTTCATCCGTCGTTACTGCGCCGACTGAATTATCAACCGTCGGAGTCGCCGCATCTGCTCCGGTCAAGAGTCGTATTCGGTCTGTAAAACACAATCCGCCTTCGGGTTTGGTCGAAGCATATTTATCCAACCGCACGCGGTGAATATAGAAATATTTGCCCGATTTATCTTTTTCCAACGAGGGATTATCGTTTTCCTTAAAAGGCAAAACCGTTCCTTTGAGCCAATCGTTGATGCCGCTCGCATCGCATTCAACACGGTCGCCCGGCTTAAACTTCGCGCCCACTTGAAGTTCTTCATTTTCAGTTTTGTTCGTCTGATTTTCGTTTTGCGTCGGCTTGATAACAGTTGTTTTTGAGAGGCGCACCCGTTCGGTTTGACACAGAACGCCGTCCGGATAACTGTTGAGCCATTTGTCAATTTTCACGCGAATCAGATAATAGTTTCCTTGAAAAATCGGATTATCTTTTTCCAGATAATCCACAACCGCTCCTTTGAGCCAATCATTAGTTCCGCTCGGATCGCACTCAACGCTGTCGCCGGGTTTGAATTTCTGTGCAAAAATCTGCGAACTTGCCGTAAAAATAAAGATAACCGCCGCAATAACAAAAAACATCCGTTTTTGCCGATTCGATTTTGTTTGATTTTTCATAGTTTTTCTCCTAAAAATCATCTTCAGTGCCTTATTGACACATTGCCGAATTATCAATTTTCCAACTGCCGTCTTCATTGATTAGTTCAAAAGCCGTGCAGCCCGTGGTTGCCCCGCTTCCAACACTGTTTTTATTAATACCGTAGTTGTAAGAAACAATAATTTTACCGTTCATATCTTTTTCTTTCAGAGCAAAGATGGTCGGTTTTTCTTTTGTCCCTATACTTTTAATCAAATCCGAATAAGATTTGTTATTTGACCTTATCTTTTCGCCGTCTTGCTGTAACGCCCTTTTTGAAAAAGCTTTATTCATCGCTTCGACATTGCCGCTTTCGGCATCAGCCACAAACTTTTCAATGACCGCTTTCGGAGTATTGGAGGAAAGTCCGCCGCACCCCGAAGCAATCAAAAAAATTATCGTGACGGTAATAAAAAACAGTTGTTTTCGCCAATTAGATTTTGTTTGATTTTTCATAGTTTCGCTCCTATTTCTTCTCGAAACAGCGAAATTTTGCCGCTTCATAATGTAATGCGACAAAACCCGAAAAAGCGGCTCAAAAAAAATTTCACGGCGCGAATGTTTTTATAGATTTGTGTCTTTTTGGGTGATGCGCGTGGTTAAAAGTCTTGGTAGGGTCTTAGAGCATATTTTGAATGAGCATAGCAAAAATGGCAGAAACACGACTGTTCAAAAAAATGGCAGAAACACGACTGTAAAGGAGTGTGTCAAAATGCTCAACCATTAACACACTCCTTTACAGTCGTGTTTCTGCCCTTGATTTCTAAATCTACACTTAACTCAAATCTGCTCTAGTTTTTCACTTTTCATTTTTCACTTTCACTTTTCCCCTTTCCCCAACTCCGGGCATTTTCTAATGCAATGTCGGTCGAGGGCAAAATTTCCGCTTTGTATTTCTTTTGAATCGCCGATGGCGTAACCGGCGGCAATCTGGTTGCCCCTAACTATACCGTTGACGGCGATGTTTTTTCCGTCGCTCGTTTTGCCTTCGAGTAGCAATTTCCCCGAACTGCTGACCGTTCCGGTCATCGCGGCAGTGCCTTCCAAACCGTTATAAGCAGTAAAACGCGCCCGCACCTTGCCATCTGCATCAGCCTCATAAATTTGCAGATGAAAACTGCCGCTCTTGTTATAAGTTACGTTTTTGCCCGCGCCGTAATAATTTCCGACGGCAATCACGTTCGACGTAGAAGTTGCGCCGTTGTTGCTCGAAGACGAACTCGCCGAATTAGTTTGAGAACTGTTGGAGGTGTTGCTGTAAAAATCTTGCGGTGTCGAAGAATAAACCGGTGTGTAACCCGGTTTCTTAATCACTTTGTATAATTGCACGCCGCCCGCCGCCAGAAAAATCAAACCGATTATCACGCCGCCGATACCCGCTAGAATTTTTGTCGTATTTCCGCCGCTTTCCGCAGGCGCGGTTTGAAACTGCGGCGGTTGAAAGTACCGGTGTTGATTTTTTTGGTGTTTTTGGTTGTTCAGGTGGGGCCTCCAATTTTTTGCGC
>CALMEH010000169.1 GCA_937863115.1 uncultured Acidobacteriota bacterium | reverse complement strand
TTTCTTGATTTTCTCGGCTGGCGCAGCGGTTATCGGCTATAATATGCTGATTAAAACTAATCCGACTCCAACACCGAATCCGAGTCCGACGGCTTCAACATCGCCTTCGTCATCGGCTTCGCCTTCGCCGAGCAAATCGCCGACGAAATCACCCACTCCCGATGCAACTGCAACGCCGCGAACAAATACGAGCGGAATGTCGGGTTCGGTGCAACAAATGTCAATTGATTACAATATAACCGAAGGCGGCAGAAAGGGAATGAAGATTCACATAGACTATAAAGTGTATGGAATGAAGGGAGTTCCGTCTTATCTCGCGCTTTATTTTCAGAAAAAAGGCGGCGGCAAAATCTATTCGGATAGTGATGGATTTAGGAGTTCTGACGGAACACTTGCGCTTTATAGAGAAATGAATCCAGGCTACGATCCGGCAGAATATAAGGGTGAAACATTCTTTTTGCCCTACGACGAAATTGATTTACCGCCCGGAAAATATGATTTAAATATTTCGGTTGATGTCATTTTCAAAGAAGGCGGATTGGTTGACCATTTGAAAGATTATCCGTTCCTTTTTGAATATAAATAAACGGTTAGATTTTTAATTTTGCGCCTTTAAAAACCGCAATCTCAGAGCCTT
This sequence comes from uncultured Acidobacteriota bacterium, assembly GCA_937863115.1. Classification (GTDB taxonomy): domain Bacteria; phylum Acidobacteriota; class Blastocatellia; order Pyrinomonadales; family Pyrinomonadaceae; genus CALMEH01. Next base: position 779 of record CALMEH010000169.1, on the reverse strand, counting down.
CGGCAAGAAGGACGGATTGCGGTTTTTCTTTCGACAAAAAAGCAAATTTTTCGCCGTAAGTCGTGCCGAAATCAACATTTATTTGCTGATTTTTCGTTTCAAAAAGATTCCATTTCGGATGCTCGACTTTGTATTCGTCCGTCCGGTTTTCGCCGCGTTTTGTATAACCCCAATAATGTTCGATGATAAATTCGCCTTCGGAGTTTTCCGCCGGAACGCCCAAATTATTGCCGATTTCAACTTTTACGCTATTCTTGCAATCGCCTTTTTGCCAATCGTATCCGATTTCTTTTGTGCTTTTCGCGTGGCTCATATTCCAACATTCGTAAGGTTCGCCGTAAATCGTTCGCGCCACAAACGCAATCGCAAAACGCGGCACGATTTCTTTAATAAAAACCACGCCGTGCTTTAATTCGTTACCTGTTTCGCGCTTCACATAAAACCGCAAATTAACTTCTTCAAAATTGATATGAAAAGGAACCGGAACGCCTAAAACTCTCGTGTCGCGAAACATAAAAGCGACAAGACTTACAAAACATTTACCTTCAAACAAATCAAGCTCAGTTCCCGGCGGCACCGATTCCTGCAAAATCTGCGGCTCAACCGCATAATTCGCCATTACCAAATCCAACCATTTCGCTGTTAAAAATTTTTTCATAAGAGTTTTGCCCGCGAAACACGCGAAAGACACGAAAAAAAGATTTAAATTTTCGCGTCTTTCGCGTGTTTCGCGGGCAATAAAAAAATTAACCAAAAGTCTTTTTAATCCACCAACGAGT
>CALMEH010000168.1 GCA_937863115.1 uncultured Acidobacteriota bacterium | reverse complement strand
ATATTGAATCATCGCCACATCGCCCGTTTCGACCAATTCGCGGTAACGCTTTTCATTAACTTCCGCTTGTTTTAGATTAACTTCCGACTGTTTTAATTCGGTCTGCGCCTGCTCTAAATTGGCGGCGGCAACGCGAACTTCGGGAATTGTCGAAGCATTAAAATTTCCGTTCGGCGTTAAACCGAGTCGCGCTTCTGCCTGACGCACCGAAGCAATTGATTGTTTAACATTCGATTGCGCTTCCAAAAGTTGCAAACGTGCATCTTTATCGTCAATCTTTGCGACAATCGTGCCGCTCGAAACAAATTGCCCGACGTTGACATAAATATTCGTAACTTTTCCCGCGACTTTCGGCGCAATTGACGAAGTTTCGTCCGCTACGAGACTTCCTGTTGACTGAATAACCGCCTGAACTTCACGCGCTTCAGCTTTACCAACTGTAATCGTAACGGGCGCAGATGCGTTTTCCGTATTTGAATTATTTTGTTTGTTCGAAGCAGTTTCCGCCTTTCCGCAAGCAATAAAAAACAGGGTTGCGAATGTAAATAATATAATAATGAGCGTCTGCCTTGCCAAATTGTTATACCCCATAACCTTAGTTTATCACTAAATTTTATAACAATTAGATTGCAGATACGGAAATTTGTTGTGTAAATTTTTGTAAAGCGTGTCAGAACAGTCTGCGTAAGCGGACTGTCGGACATTGAAACGAATTGATTTAACATTAACTTTTAACAGCTCGCTTACACAGGTTGTTCTGACTTGTCGCAAACTGAAAATTTAGGATAAGATTAAAAAAATCAAAATGTTACGAGGTAAAAACAAATGCAGGAAATAACCGCAACTGAACTGAAAAACCGGATGGACAAAGGCGATGATATTCAACTAATTGACGTGCGCCAACCGGACGAAAATGCTTTCGCAAAAATCGAAGGCGCAAAACTCATTCCGCTCGGCGAAGTCGTCCAAAGAATGAGCGAACTTGACGAAAACCGCGAAACCGTCATCCATTGCAAAGCCGGCGGACGCAGCGCAAAAGCCATCGAAATGCTCACTCGTGCCGGATTCAAAGGCGATATGAAAAATCTGCGTGGCGGCATCACCGCTTGGTCTGACGAAGTTGATTCAAAGATTCCGAAATACTGAAACAATTGAGAAATGAGAAATGAGAAATGAGAACCGACAACTTCTCATTTCTCATTTCTCACTTCTCACTTAAATTGATTTCTTCGCTCAAACGCACGATTTTCATACCTTCTTTCACAGTCGTCCGACAAGCGACAACGGCTTTGCGTTTTTCACCCGTTTCAATCCAAACTTGGCAATTTAAACAATCGCCATTCCAGCAAAAATCGCCGAAAGAAACCGTTTCCATCGAAAGATATTGAAAACATCTCAGCAATGAATTATTTTCAGGAACTTCGCGTTTTTCTCCGCAAATTTCGATTTCAACAAGTTTGTCAAACGGTTCAAAAATATCTTCATTAATCATATATTCACTTGAACATTTATAAATCCTTCATCGGTTTTATTCAAGCGGAAACGATTAGGAAATTCTTCCTGCACATCATCTTGATGAGAAACTATGATAACTCGACCATTTTGCAGAATATCTTTTAATCGCTTCAATTCGTCAACCATCAAACCTCTGTTTTTGTTATCTAACGCTCCAAAACCTTCATCAATTATCAGCGTATTGGCGATATTTTGTCCGCTTGCCGATTGCCCGATAGCGACCGCCAAACTAACGGCAGTCAAAAATTTTTCGCCACCGCTGAAATATTCGATTTGACGCTGTTCGCCAGTCGAAAAATCGCGCACGAAAATTTTCATTTCTTTGCTATCTGCCGGTATTTCGATTTTGAATCTTCCATCGCTCAAGGCTTGCAAAGTTTTGTTGGCGTTGTCTTCAATTTTTTGTTGAGATTGCCGTAAGATTTTTTCGGTTCTGCACCATTTTCGGCAATTTCCAAAAGTTCTTCAGCGGAAATGTTGATTTCTTCAAACTGATTGCACTCAATTTTAAGTTTTTCGACTGTCGCTTTTTTCGTTTGTTCATCAATTTCAACCGACAAAACAAACTTTTCGTCTTCTCTTTCACCTAAATCCACTCGGTCAAAACTTCCGCTATACCAACACGGCACGGCAGATTTTTCGATTTGCTGACATTTGTGAATATGTCCAAGCGCGATATAAGAAACATTTTGCGGCAAACAATTTGAAGCAAGCGAAATATCTTCGTTATAACTCGCTTCTTTTGGCGTTCCCGAATAATTTACGCCGATAATTTGTAAATGCGTAACAAAAACTGCGGGTTTCGACGCATCAATGTTTTTAGAAACCGAACCGACAAATCCTGTTAAATCATCGCTCAGACTTTTATTGCGTTCGACTTTACCGATTATTTCCGATGAGCGAAATTTGCCGAAGGCTTCAAGTCTTTCCAGGTCAGGATACGGCAAACAAATGAATTGAACGCCATTAATCTCGAATTTTTCGTAACCTTCGACAACGTGAATGCGTTCCGCTTTTCCTCTTTCGAGTTCGAGAAAAGTTTTCATCATCGCAAAATGCTCGCGGTCGTCGTGATTGCCCGGAACTAAAACCGCGTGGCAACCCATTTCAGTTAAATCTTTGAGTTTTTCAGCGAGTCTTTTGCTGTTTTTGAGAAGTTTATCGCGTTCTTTTTTCGTTCCTTCAAAAATATCTCCAGCAACTAATAAAACATCGGCATTTTGCTCGCGCACGGTTTTGAAAACGCAATCAACCTGTGCAAAAAGTTCTGCGGTCAATGCCGTTCCAACTTCCGCCCAAATGCCAATCGGATGTGTGAATTATTTTCATATTCCTCCTTTCAATTCGTCTTCAGTGTGATTGTCGTAAGCGATGTTGTCGCGCTTGTCCGCCCAAGGATTCATCGGCATTTTGACAAACATCGGTTGGCGAAAAGTCGGTTGCCAGACGAGTTTTTCGGCGTTTGATAATTTTGCCGCTTTTTCTTTGTTCGTTTTTTCCAGAACAGTCCAAATTTTATCGGTCAATTCGGCTGAACCTGTTCTGCCGAATGCGCGAATCGAAGCCATTTCGACAACTTTGTTTGAAACTCGGTTGAATGAAGAATTCCCATTTTCGCCAAAGAAATGTTGACGAAGCGTTTGATTTTCGTTTCGTGGATTTCCAAAGCCTGCGAGATTATTTCCCGATTGCGTGGGTTTTCATTCTCATTAAACGAAATTTTGGGCTGCGTATTCGGTAACTTCAAAACGACCTCCTTTAGTCTTTATCCATTTGGGCAAGCCGGATTCGGACAGTTTTGCAGAAAAAGATTCAGATTCTTCCAAAAAACCGTGTTTTCGATACACCAAAGGTAACTTTTTTATCGGTTAATTTCAATGAAGACAAGATTACTGCTAAACTTGAAATCAAGGAGGATTTTTTTCAGATATGTCTTTAGTGATTTATACCAAACCGGGCTGTCCTTATTGTCAGAAAGCACGGGACTATTACAACGAAAAAAATATCGGTTTTACCGAATATGACGCACAAAACGACAAGAAGGCGCAAAAGGAAATGCTTGATTTTTCGAGTGGCGATTTAGTCGTTCCGTGCATCGTCGAAAACGGCGAATACATCCAATCAGGCTGGGGCGAACCGCCGCGCGGCTGAACGATTATCCCCAATTAATCGGCAGTTTGCCGATATTTTATTTAGATTTGCGATTTGCGATTTGCGATTTGTGATTTTTTGACTAAACTAATTATTACTTTAGCTTACATCAAAAATGAGACTTAATTTACGACTAGCTTAAATCGCAAATCGCAAATTGCAAACGCAAATCCTTATTATGGTTGGCTCAAAGATTAACCAATACGAAATTTTGTCGAAAATCGGCTCCGGCGGACAAGGAACGGTTTATAAAGCCCGTGACACAAAACTCGACCGCACGGTCGTTATCAAAGTTTTGCCGCCGGAATTGACCGCGAAAACCGCCAATTTCAAACGGTTTGAGCGTGAGGCACAGCTTTGTTCGCAACTTGACCATCCAAATATCTGCACGATTTTTGATTTCCAAGAAGTCAATGGCGTGTTTTTTATCGTGATGCAATCTATCGAAGGCAAAAACGTCCGCCAACTCGTCAACGGTCGTCCGCTCGAACTGAAAAGTGCCTTGAGCATTGCCGTTCAAGTTACGGATGCGTTGGCTTACACGCATTCGCGTGGCATCATTCACCGCGACATCAAAGCCGGAAATATAATGGTTACGGAAAGCGGACAGGCTAAAATTCTCGATTTCGGTTTGGCGAAATTGATGGAATCAGACATTCCCGAAGGCACGAGCGCAAGTGAACGCGCCGAAATCACCGAACTCGGAATTCCTTACGGAACAGCAACTTACGCCGCACCGGAACAAGCCAAGGGCGAAAAAACCGACCATCGCGCCGATGTTTTTTCAACCGGCGTTTTGCTTTATGAAATGCTCACCGGAATTTGGGCATTTCAAGGAAAAACCGTTGTTGACGTGCGCCATCAGGTTCTTTACGGAACGCCAACACCGCTTGCCGATATGCGAAGCGAACCGCTTCCGCCGCAACTTCAGCAAATTGTTGACAAAGCACTCGCCAAAGACCCGAAAGACCGTTATCAAAAAATCTCGGAGATGCGCGAAGACTTGAAACAGGTTCTACAACTTGTTTCCGGCGTGGTGATGAATAATGATACTTACGCGCCGCGCCATCTCGACCACGCAAACCCTGTGAAACGCGCTTGGAATTGGCTAACCGGAAAAACCGGCGGCAATGATTCGCCTTCGCAAGCGCAACGCACGTCTTCAGTTTCAAATCCGCCAACTTTTGCGCCCGATATTTCGATGACCGCCACCGGAACGGAAAAGAAAAGCGTAGCGATTTTGCCGTTTAAAAATTTGAATAATGATCCGGCATCGAATTTTTACGAATTCGGCTACGGGCAGGGACGGACAGGCGAGACGCCTA
>CALMEH010000167.1 GCA_937863115.1 uncultured Acidobacteriota bacterium | reverse complement strand
CATCGGTCTGTTTGAGCAACGCACGTTTAAACATCTTTTGATAAACTGCGGCTATATTGCAGTTTATTTTGCGGTTATCGGTTTTATTTTGGGAATTTGGAGGTAAAAATGGCAACAAAAACATCAGGCGAAATTGAAAAAGAATTTATTGACGCACTAAAAGATTCAACGGGCAAAGATTTGGGCGTTTGGATGAATGAAATCAAGGCTTTCGACAGCCAAAAACGCAACGATATTATCAATCTTCTAAAAACGGAATACGGCTTCGGACATATGAACGCTTCGCTTCTCGCGGGAATGCACGCGAACGGCGGAAAAGCCGTCTATGGAAGCACGGACGATCTTCTCGAAAACCAATTTGCGAAAGCCGAAACAATGCGTCCGCTCTACGATGCGTTTATCAATTTTGTGAAAAACGCCTTTCCCAACGCAAGCGTTTTGCCGAAAAAAACTTACGTTTCAATTTTAGAAAAACGCGAATTTGCGGCAATCAATATCAAAAAATCGGAACTCCGAATCGGTTTCGATTTGGGCGACCGTGCTTTCGACGAAACGGTTTCAAAATCAAAATTAACCGGACCGATGCCGCGCATTTCGCATCAAATCGTTCTGACCGACGAAAATCAGCTAAACGGCGACATCATCAAACTTTTGCAAGATTCTTACAGCCGTTCGCATTAAACTGTTTTTATCAAAGAAATTGCACCGCTAAATGATTTTCGGCGGTGTAATTTATTTGCGCTTTATTTTAGAATTAATTGCAATGACTCGTTTGATGTTAAAATTATTATTCTCAGCGTTCATTTTCGCCGTTTTTGCAGTTCCTGTTTCGGCGCAAATTTATGTCGCCGAAGATGCTGTGCCAACGACAATTATTAACGCCGAAGAATTAAAATCGCTCGTCAAATCGCCCGAAATCAAACAGCCGATTTTGATAAATTTGTGGGCGACTTGGTGCGGAATCTGCCGCAACGAATTTCCCGATCTTGTCGAAATCGAAAAAGAATACCGCGATAGAAATCTGAGTTTTTACATTGTTTCGGTTGACACGGTTTCGCTGGTTGACACGACCGTCAGCGATTTTTTGAAGGTTTATCAAGCCGAAAACATTCCTTCATATCTTTTGGACGTTCCGGCACGACACCAAATCACCAAAGCCGTCCGCCAAATCGCCCCGAAATTTTCCGGTGGTTATCCGACAACTTTGCTCTATAACAAAAACGGTAAACTCGTCTATCAAAAAACCGGCTCGATAAATCCGAAAACTTTGCGGGTGCAAATTGATAAAGTTTTGCCGAAAAAATGATTAACGGAGAACGAATTAATGATATTTTTACTGCAATCTTCGTTTGAAGTAACGACCATTTATAAAGAAATAACGCCAATCGGCTGGATAGTGATTATCGGTTTGCCGCTCGGTTTGCTTTTCGGGATTGGCTGGTTAATTGTTAAAATTCTAAAAAAACCAAAATTAAAATGATTGATTTACGAAGCGATACAGTTACAAAACCGACAAAAGAAATGCGCCGCGCAATGGCTGAGGCGGAAGTTGGAGATGACGTTTATGGCGAAGACCCGACCGTTAATCTTTTGCAGGAACGCGCCGCCGAGATTTTCGGGAAAGAAGCCGCGCTGTTTTGTCCGACGGGTTCGATGGGCAATCAGATTGCTGTGAAATTGCACACAAAACTTGGCGATGAAATAATCGTCGAAGAGCGCGGACATATTTTTAATTGGGAAATGGGAACGCCCGCGATTGTTTCCGGCGTGATGATTCGCACGGTTCGCGCCGCAAATGATAACGGAATGCTGACGTGGGCGGAAATCGAATCTGCTGTCCATATCAATCAGCCGTATTATGCGTGTCCGACAGGTTTGATTTGCTTAGAAAATACGCACAATTTCGGCGGCGGAAGCGTGATGTCTGCCGCGCAAACCGATGAAATTTGTGAACACGCGCATCAATTAAATTTGCCCGTTCATTTGGACGGCGCGAGAATTTTTAATTCGGCAATCGCACAAAACGAAACGGTGGCGAATTTATCAAAATCGGTTGATTCGGTGCAGTTTTGTCTTTCAAAAGGTTTAGGTGCGCCGGTTGGCTCGATGCTTTTGGGGAAAAAAGATTTTATCGCGGAAGCGCGAACTTGGCGCAAACGATTCGGCGGCGGAATGCGTCAAGCCGGAATCTTAGCGGCGGCAGGGTTAATTGCTTTGACCGAATCGCCGAAACTTTTACATATTGACCACGAAAACGCAAAACGTCTTGCGGAAGGCGTGGCAAATATCAAAGGAATTTCGATTGACGCAGAACGAGTTCAAACAAACATCGTAATTTTCGACGTTTCAAACACGAGCAAAACTTCCGCCGAAATCTGCGACGAATTGAAAACGGAAAATATCTTTGCAATTCCATTCGGCAAATCAATCCGAATGGTTACGCACTGCGACGTTTCGGGTGAAGATATTGAGAAAACTTTGTCTAAATTGACGCAAATCTTGGAATAATTAAGTGGAAAACATAGAAATTAAAAATTCAATCATCAAAAACCTATTCTATCTTCTGTTCAGTTTATTTGTTTTATTTTTGAGTTTGTTTCTTTTCTATTTCCCTGACCAACCGATATTAAATTATCTTGGAGGATTCGGACTTTTTCTTTTTGGTTTCATAGCTTTTGGTTCTTTGGTTCTAATATTTGACCGCCAACCACGATTGATTATTAATCACGAAGGGATTTATGATCGAACATTAAAAGTGGGATTAATCAGATGGTATGACATCAAAAATGTTTATCTGCAAAAAATTGGAGAATCTCAATTTATTTGCTTAGTCCTTGATGAAGAAAAATACCATCAAGAAAGTAGAAAACTTTCCGCTGTAAAAGATTTTTTTGCACTTGAAGACATCAATATAAACATTGATGATTTAGATATTGAGGAAAAAGAATTAATTAAAATATTGCAAAAAGAAATTGCTCGACACGAAAATCCTCCCAAACCTGTCAGTATTTTTGATTATTATGACAACCAGATTTCGGATTTAGACAGAATTCCCCAAATCAAATAAACTAAATTTCGATGATAATTGCCATTGATGGACCTTCGGGCGCGGGGAAATCTACGCTTGGGAAGATGTTAGCTAAAAAATTGAATTTGCTTTATCTCGACACGGGCGCGATGTATCGGTCGGTCGGGTTGGCGGTTTTGTCGGAGAATTTGAGTTTTGAAGATAAGGCGCGAGTTGCCGAAATTGCTGAAAATGCAAAAATCGAACTCATCGGCGAGCCGGAAAATTTGCAGATTTTTCTTGATGGAAAAGACGTTTCCGCCGACATCAGAACTAACGAAGTCGGGCAAGCCGCGTCAATCGTTTCAGGCGTTTCGGAAGTTCGCAAAATCCTTGTCGAACATCAAAGAACGCTCGGCGAAAATTCGGCAAACGGCGCGGTTTTGGACGGGCGCGACATCGGAAGTGTTGTTTTTCCGAACGCCGATATTAAGTTTTTCTTGACCGCAAAACCCGAAGCGCGGGCGCATCGGCGTTTTGAAGAAGATTCGGCAAAAGGTTTTGAAACAACCTACGAGCAAACTTTGCACGAAATAAATATGCGCGACGAACGCGACGTTTCACGCGAAGATTCGCCTTTGATGATTGCCGAAGATGCGATTGTGATTGACACGAGCGAACTGAATTTATCGGAAGTTTTTGAACAAATGCTTGCGGTCGTGCGTGAGAAGCAAAATGAATCTGCTTAAATTCAGTTTCAAAAACGAAGCGATTTGGACTTTGATTATTCACACCTTGCCTTTAATAATCGGGCTTTTAGCGATGATTTTTCTTTATTTTAAAGGCGGCAATTAATTTTAGATTTCAATGCGGAAACACGCACGAAGTAAGTGTGCCTTGAGCCTTGCACACTTACTTCGTGCGTGTTTCCGCATTTTTTTATTCAAAATATTGCCTTTTTGCCTTTCTTCAAGCATAATTAGACTTTTTATATTTACTTTAATATTTAATTTTTATGAACGAAGATAACACAAAAGATTTATTAAACATCGAAGAAACAACGGAAACACGCGAATTTGTTTTGAGCGAAATTGCGCCGAACACAATTTCTTCGGCAGAAATGATAGACGACGACGTTTTAGAACTCGAAATTCCCGCGCCGAAGTTTTTGGCGAAAACCGAAGAATCGGAAGAAGAAATTGATCCGATTTTTGCGGAACTTTCTCTGCCGGTTTTGCCGGAATTGCAGAAGGAAAACCGCGCACAGCTTCAGATGCAATCGCCGAATCGTCTTTATTTTTATTGGTCAATCAAAAACAATCCGTTTCAAACTTTGAAGAAAGTTTTCGGCGGAAATTCGGGCAATTATCAACTTGTTGCAAAATTGGTCAATCAAGACACCGAACGCGAAGAGCTTCACGCTGTCGAAGCCGAAGGAAATTGGTGGTTTAATGTCGAATCGAACGCAAACTATCGCGCCGAACTCGGTTTTTACGCGCCGAATCGTCCGTTTATTCGTGTAATGTATTCAAATTCCATTGAAACGCCGCGCAAAAATCCTTCGCCGCGTATTGCGACCGAAGCGGATTGGGCAATTACTGCGACGGAATTTGCCGAAGTTTTGGACAATTCCGGCTTTACGCGAGATGCTTTTGAAGTCGCGCTTGCCGGCGATGATTTTGAAAATTCGGAAGTTGCGACCGACAACGCTTTTTATCAATTCATTGGTGAACGCAAGGAAGATTTTAGCTCTGATGAAGTTCGTTACGCGATTTTAGCATTGGCTTCGGGCGTAGAATTAATCGAACTTCGCGGACAAATCAGCGAATCGCTTTACACCGTTTTGCAAGAAAACCTTGAAAAACTCAGCGCAGAAAACGCAATGTCCGCGCTCAAAGAACATTTCGACGTTTTCGACGAAGAAATCATCGAAGAAGAAACAATCGGCGCAACCGTTTTCGGCGCAAGTTTGATAAATTTCCCGAAAAAACTAACCAAACGCGCCGTTCCGAAAACTCTTTCACCGAAAAACGCAACGAAACTTTTGCCGAAACTTTCTCCGCTGAGTTCTTTTAGTTTGCGAAGTTAAAGAAATTTGCCTGCGAAACATACAAAATATGCGAAAAGAAGAATAAAAATTTTGTTCTTCTTTTTTCGTTTCTTTCGTATGTTTCACAGGCAAAAAAATAAAAACTTTTTCACCTTTTCACTTTTTCACTTTTTCACTTAAAATTTCTGAATATGCCAAAAGGTTATTTCAGCTTAATTTTACACGCGCATTTGCCTTTCGTTCGTCATCCCGAATATCCCGAATTTTTAGAAGAAGATTGGCTTTACGAAGCCATCACGGAAGTTTATCTGCCGTTAATTTTTATTTTCCAAAATCTGCACGATGCGGGCGCAACGCCGCGTCTGGCGATGAATGTTTCGCCGCCGCTTTGCGAAATGTTGGCGGATAAATTGTTGGAAGAAAGATACACGCGGCATCTCGAAAATCTTCTGGCGTTGGCAAACAAAGAGTTTGAGCGAGTGCAGACGGAAGCCCCTGATTTTTATGACGTTGCAAAAATGTATGTCGAAAATCTGAGCGCGGCATTAGATCTTTGGAACAATAAATATCAGCGAAATTTGATAAATGCTTTTCGTGAACTTCAAGACGAAGGCGTTCTGGAAATCATCACTTGTTGCGCGACTCACGGATTTTTGCCGCTTATTTCAACTCACGAATCGCGCCGCGCACAGATTGAAATTGCCGTCAAAAATTACAAAAAACATTTCGGGCGGCAACCGCGAGGAATTTGGCTTGCCGAATGCGCGTATGAACCGGGCATTGAAAATCTTTTAAAAGATGCCGGAATCGAGTATTTTATTTCCGATTCGCATTCGATTTTATACGGCGATCCGCGTCCGCGTTACGGCGTTCACGCGCCGGTTTTGTGTGAAAACGGCGTGGCGGTTTTTGCGCGAGATGTCGAAACTTCACAGCAGGTTTGGAGCGCGGAAGTCGGTTATCCGGGCAATGTCGTTTATCGTGAATTTTACCGCGACATCGGTTGGGACGCGCCGATGGATTTCTTAAAACCGCATCTGCCGAAAGACGGCGAACGCAAACATCTCGGCTTGAAATATCATCGAATCACGAGCAAAACCGCGTCCCAAAACGCGAAACAGGCTTACGTTCCGGCGTGGGCGCGTGAGCAATCGGCAAAGGACGCGCAAGATTTTTTGAACAAACGCATCGAACAAGCGCAAATCTTGCGCGAACTTCACGAAGAACATCCGCCGCTCGTCGTGTCGCCTTACGATGCCGAACTTTACGGGCATTGGTGGTTTGAAGGTCCGCAGTTTATAGATTATCTTTTCCGCAAATTTCACTATGATCAAGATGAAGTAAAACCCGTAACGCCGGGCGATTATCTCGACGCAAAAATCCCGATTCAGATTCAGCAACCGACCGCTTCGAGTTGGGGCGAAAACGGTTATTACAAAGTCTGGCTCAACGAAGGGAATTCGTGGATGTATCCGTATCAGCACGACGCAGAACGCAAAATGACCGCGCTTGCCAATAAATTTAATGAACCGAACGACATCGAAAGACGAATCTTAAATCAACTTGCGAGAGAATTATTACTCGCCCAATCGAGCGATTGGGCGTTTCAAATCTATCAAGGCACAACCGTCCAATATTCCTCAAACCGCTTCAAAATGCACATTCACCGCTTCACTTTGCTGGCGAAAATGCTCGAAACCGGCGAATTCAACGAACCGCTTCTCAAAGAAATCGAATGGCGCGACAACATTTTCGCCGAGATTGATTTCCGCGATTATCGAAGCTGATTGCGTAAGAATCTGTTTTAAAAGATTTAATCGCAAAGAAACACAAAAACACACGAAATATTGTCTTATTTCGTGTGTTTTTGTGTTTCTTTGTGGTTCTTTTTAAAAAAAATAAAAAAATGTTACTTTCCACGCCCAATTGGTGCGTTATCTGTTTAGAAAGGGAAAAATCAAAATTATTTCTTTCCGAAATCTATTTGAAATTTTTACTTAAAGCCATGAATCCGCGTCAAAACGCCGGAAAATTTACAGGGCGAATCCGATTATGAAACAGATTAACCTAACCAACGAGAACTTACTTGCGAGGTATTTTGCAACAATGAACAAAACAACACAACCCGCAAAAGACGGCAAAACCTTCGGCGACATTTTGAAAGATTCGCTCATCGTTATCTTGACGCTCATTTTCGTCCTGCTCTACGCGGCGGCATTTACGGGCAAATTCGATCCGCTCAAAGATAACACGATGCTTCTGCGGCTCGAACCGATAATCTTCATCCTCATCGGCTTTTATTTCGGACGCTTCCCCGCCAAACAAAACGAAAAAATCTTAAAAGAAGAAATGATGCGCCAAACCAGCCGCGCCGATGCCGCCGCCTACGCCAAAGAAAAAGCGCAAGTAGAACGCGAAACCCTCGAAGAAAAAATAAAAAACGCCCGCGCTACATTAAAAGCAACCAACGGCGAAACAAAACCCAACAAAGCCGCCCTCGGCATTTTGGAAACATAAGGAGAAACGACAATGGATTTAAAGGACATTGAAAAAGAATTACAAGCAGTCCGCCAACTCGCGGACTACGTTTCCGGTGATTTAGAAGCAACCAAACGTCTGCACGAAATCAAGGAAAAAACCGAAATTGCCCTCAAAGCAATAAACCAAATCGAAGGTTTTCAATAGAACTTCGATAACTAAAACCAAAAATAAGGAGAAAAAATTATGCCAATAGATGACGAAATTGCGAGAGAAGTAGTAAAAAAGGCTATTCGCCACGCCGGAGGGCTACCGAGCGACATACCGATTTTTGCCCAACACAAACTAAGCACATTGAGAATATTAACTTCTCAACATCTCGAAAGTTTTCGAGTAGCCATTATGGATAAATTGGATGATCAAGGACTCAAGATTGCGAAAGCCTTTTTGAATCCGATGACCACTTCGACAAAAGTTTTTCAAGCGGTGGCAATCGTTTCGGAAAACGCCGGACTACCTGCGGAGGAGGTAACATTATGAAAACAACTTACTATTCGATGCCGGAAAAAATT
>CALMEH010000166.1 GCA_937863115.1 uncultured Acidobacteriota bacterium | reverse complement strand
CCTCAAAAAGGTCTGCGGTTGTTTTCAATCGCGGACTTTTTTATTTATATTTAAGAAGCAATTCAATCAAAATTAAAGGAAAAAACTATGGCAGACGAAAAAAAAACACCGAAAAAGACAGAAACGAAAACTGAAACACCGAAATCAGGAACGAAAAAAGAGGTAAAAGCGGAAACGGCAAAAGTAGAAACGCCGAAAGCTGAAGCGAAACCGAAAGTCGAAGCAAAGCCGAAAACTGCGCCGAAACCGAAAGCCGCGCCGAAAGCTGAAACAAAACAAGCTGAACCGAAAACGGAAGCAAAACAATCTGCGCCGAAAGTAAGTGCGGCGAGCGCAACGGCAATGCCGGCGGATTTCGCGCAAATGGTTGTTAATCAATTGATCGAAGCGCAAAAAATGTGGCTCGAAATCACGACACAGCAAACGACTCTGGTTTTAAAAACCGTTTCGGACGTGATGGGAATGTCGAACAATGCGCCGACCGAAGCGTTATCGAGTTGGGCGAAACAAGGTGCGGAAAGTTTTATCGCGGCGCAAAAACAATTTGCGGAAATTGCAATGAAACAAAGCGCGGATCTGATGCAAGCTGTTCAATCGGGCGCGGATTTTTCAAATCCGAATGTTCTCGGAACTTTGCAAGAAACCGCCGGACAAGGTTTGCAAACTTTGGTTCAACTTCGCACGGCTTGGCTCGATTTTGCGAAACAGCAAAACGCGCAAATGCTCAAAGCCGTCAAACAAGGCTTGAATCAAGGCGACAATTCGCCAATCAATACGGTTGCCGATTTTGCCGAAAACACGATGAACAGCTACGTCGAAATCCAAAAACGCTGGCTCGATATGGCAACGCAATTGCCGATTTTCGGCTCGATAGATAAGAAATAAATCATTTTGCCTGCGAAACATACGAAAAACACGAAAATAAATCAAAATTTTTTCGTTTATTTCGTATGTTTCGTAGGCAAAAACTCCTCGATTTGTGTTAATTTAACAAAATGGCGAAACAAGCGGCAAAAAAACGGAAATATCCTTGGACGACAAATATTGACGGAACGAACGTAACTTTGCGTTTGATGACGGCGGACGATAAAAACGCGCTTCTCAAATTCGGGCGAACGCTTCCCGAAGACGATTTGCTTTTTCTTTCGTTCGATATTACGAGCGAAGAATTTGTCGAAAGTTGGATAAAACGCATCGAAAAAGAACATTGGCACACGATTTTAGTCGAAATCGGCGGAAAATTGGTCGGACACGGAAGTTTAATGCGGACTGATCAAGTTTGGTCACGGCATTTGGGCGAAATTATTCTGCTTCTCGCGCCCGAAACTCGCGGCAAAGGTTTAGGCAATATTTTAGCGGGCGAAATTTTCTCGAAAGCCGAAGAATTAGGCTTAATGAAAGTTGTCGCACGAATGGCGGCTGAGCAAAAAGGCGCAATCCAAGTCTTTGAAAAATTAGGCTTTACCGCCGAAGCATTGCTGGCAGATTACGTTATTGATCGCAAAAACCGAACGCACGATTTGATTGCAATGTCTTACGATTTAACCGGATTTACCGAAGAATAATTTTTAGCCACAAAGTTCACAGAGAACATTGAGAAAAAACCTCCGTGAACTCTGTGTTCTCTGTGGCTAAATAAAAAATATGAGCCAACATAAATTAAATCACCGATTGACCTCGATTGATGCGGCGTTTCTTTATCTTGAGAAAAAGGAATGTCCGATGCACATTGGCTCGACGAGCATTTTTGAAGGCAAATTGACACAGCGCGATTTGGTCAAACATATCGAAGACCGTTTGCATTTGATTCCGCGTTATGTGCAAAAAATCGTGCCTGACCCTTTCAATATCGGACATCCGACTTGGGAAGCGGCGGAAGATTTCGACATTCAAAATCACATCTTTAAAGTCGAACAAAAGAAAACTCTAAACGAAAAAGAATTAGCCGAACTCGCGGGCAAAACGCTTTCGAGCGTGATGGACAGAAACAAACCTTTGTGGGAATTGTATGTCGTCGAAGATTTTGAAGGCGGAAATTCGGCGATGATCGCAAAAGTTCATCATTGTATGGTTGACGGCATTTCGGGCGTTGATTTGATAAAAATAATGTTCGATATTTCGCCCGAATCCGTTGCGCCGCCAAAGCCGGAAATTGTTAAAGAAGAAACAGTTAAAAAAGAACCGATTCAAAAACTTTTTGAATCCGTGTTGGGCGGATTACAGGAAACGACTTCGCGTTTGATGGAAATGCAAGGCGGATTGCTTTATATGGCTTCAAACTTGGCAAAGCCGGAAACGGTCGAAACTCTGCCGCAGATCGCGCAAGTTTTGCCATCGGTTGCCGCGCCGCCGCCGATGTTGCCTTTTAACGGTAAATGTTCAGGCGAAAGGCGTTTAGCGTGGAGCGGATTTTCGTTTGCAGATGCCAGAATTATCAGAAATGTTTTAGGCGGAACGGTCAACGATGTCGTTTTGACGCTTTTGAGCGAAGCCGTAGCGCGTTATACGAAACATCACGGGCAAGAAATCGCCAAAAAAGATATGCGTTTTATGGTTCCCGTCAGTTTGCGACAAAAGGAACAACGCGGCGCATTGGGAAATCTGATCTCGATTTTGCCGGTCGAAATTCCGCTCGACATCGAAACTTTGCCGGAACGATTTAAATACGTCAATCAAAAAACCGCTCTGATGAAGGAATCGAAAATGGCGGAAGGTTTAATGCTTTTCGGCGCACTTTACGGATTAGTTCCCGCGCCGCTACAGAATATTTTGGGACAAATCGCCGATTTGCCGTTTCCGCCGTTTAATATGGTGGCGACAAATGTTCCGGGTCCGCAAGTTCCGCTTTATCTCGCGGGACGAAAAATGCTGATTCAATATCCGTATGTTCCAATTGGCTACGGATTAGGTTTGGGTTGCGCGATTTTCAGTTATAATCAATATCTCTATTTCGGCTTGTCGTCGGACGCGCAAGCAATGCCCGATGTCGAAAAATTCAAAGAAATCTTAGACGAAGTTTTTGCCGATTTAATGGCAACGGTTGAAAAGTTGGAACATCAAACAACAAGCGCAAATGCGTAAGAAAAATTTGCCGCAGATGAACGCGGATTACGCGGATTAAATCAAAAAAATCTGCGAAATCTGCGAAATCTGCGGCTAAAAAAATATGGATATTCTTGAAGGCGAACTTGAAGCATTAACGGGATTTGATAAGGAAATGCGCGAACATACTCTGCCGATCTGGTTTGAATCTCTGGTCGGCGTTGATTGGACTTTGCTGCATCTTTCGCCTGTTTGGTTCGGTTTCGGTGTGCCGAAAGGCGACGGTTCGCCCGTGGTGGTGGTTCCGGGTTTTCTCGGTCAAGACATTTATTTGGGCGAATTATATTTGTGGCTGTCGCGCATCGGTTACAAACCTTATTTTTCAAACATCGGTTGGAACGCCGATTGTTTGCACACGCTTTCCGAAAAACTCATCGAAACAATTCATCGCGCACACAAAGAAACCGGAAAAAAAGTTCACTTGATCGGACACAGTTTGGGCGGCGTTTTATCGCGTTCGGCGGCGGTGCAAAATTCCGATATTGTCGAATCCGTCATCACGCTCGCATCGCCCTTTCGCGGCGTGCGTTCGCATCCCAATGTTGTGAAAATGGCGAAAAAAATCCGCGCCCGAATCTTTGCCAAAACCGATAAATCCGAATTTCCGAATTGTTATACCGGTTATTGCCACTGCAAAACCGTCAGCGCACTGCAAACCGATCTGCCGCAAAAAGTCCGCCGCACCGCAATCTTCACGAAATCCGACGGAATAGTTGACTGGCAAAATTGCCGCTCCGTTTTTGAAGAAAATAATTTCGAAGTTACCGGAACGCACATCGGCTTGGTTTATAATTTTCAGGTTTATAAATTGATCGCCGAACGGCTTTTTAATTCGGACAACTAAACCAAAATTTTATTTGCCGCATCATACGAAGCATGAAACTCAAATTTGTTTTTGTCCTTTTGATAGCTCTCGTTTTTTCCGGCATTGCCAAAGGTCAAGAAACCGATGAATCTTCTAAAATCGAAATCCCGGACAATATTAAACAAGAAATTGTCCGCCGGATTTTGGTTTTCAAGTTTAAGCCTTTAAAACGTCAAAAAGTAATTTATCTGGCAAGCGAAGGCATCAATGCGTCGTGGCTGCCGAAAATCGCCAACATTGAATTTAAACTGCTTTCAGACGAAGAAATTGAAGACGGCGAAAGAGAAGTTTATTTTTTCACCAAATCGACACTCGAAAAGAAAACTTACAGCATCGGTTTCGCATTCGGAATCACAAATTGTAGTTATATTGGTGACGGCTGGAATTTTCGCATCACAAACAACAAACTCAGACTCTGGTATGTAAGCGGAATCGGCGGATTCTGTAGCGGACGTGAGTTCAAGACCGCCGGAAAATTAAATACTTATCCGAACGAATTGGAAGGTTATAAATTTTTTGATAAAGGCAAGCTAAAAGGACTTAAACTCACTGTTTCGACAAAAGAAGATGTCATAAAAATTTTCGGTTCAGACTGTGAAAGCGGTTGCGATTATGATGAAATTTGGAAGATTGATTTTTCTTATTTTGGCTTGATTAGCAAAGAAACGACAATCAATGATAAGAAAATAAGATACGTTCCCAGAGAAGAGTTCATCGGAAAAATTGATTCAATTTCGTTTATTCCAAAGCGGCGGTTTTCTTTTATTAAATTCGTTTTTCCGCGTCAATTTAGCGAATTACACAGCTTTTCGGTCGGACACGATTACGACACGGATGGACGTATGACAACGGCTGTCGGAACTTCATACAAAACTTACATTGACCGCTACGGCTTAAAATATGAAGTTTTTGAGGACGGTTATACAGTCGGCGAAGTAGAAAAAAGGAAATGGAGCAAAGGCGATTTAATTGCGATTGAATATTCGATTTCCGACAAGATTGAAGAAACGATGTTTGTTGAAGAACAATAGCTAACCCAAACGCGCAACGACTTTTCCTTTGATATATTCCCGCGAAACCGCGCCGAAATGTCGGCTGTCGTTGCTGTCGTCCAAATTATCGCCGACTAAAAAATAATGTCCGCGTTCGTTGATTCGTTCGATTCTTTTGACGATTTCGCTCGTTTGTTCAATCGGATGTTTCGCCACGACAATATCGCCGACCGCAATTTCGGCTTTGCGGTCAACCAAAACCGTTTCGCCGTCGCGCAAAGTCGGATTCATTGATTTCCCTTCGCAGACGTATTTATGCCGCGAACCTAAAAGAACTAAAGCAATTTCATAAACGCTTGCTTCGGGTAAATCTTTCATTTGATTTTTCGGCTTCTTTCACACAAATCACGCGCCGCGTCTTCCCAATTTGGAAACTCAAATTTAAAACCTGATTCCAGCAATCGAGTCGGCACGACACGGCGGCTTTTCAGAATTAATTCGGTTTCAGTCTGCATAAAAATCGCGCCGATTTCGAGCATCAAATTTGTCGCAGGCAATCCGATTTTTGTTCCCCACGCTTCGCGGAAAATTCGCATAAACTCTTTATTCGGCAATGGATTAGGTGATGAAATATTAATCGCGCCCGACAATTCCTCGTGAGTAATCAGCCAATCAACGGCACGAATAAAATCGCTGTCGTGAACCCATGAAATATATTGCCGTCCATTGCCCGCCGTGCCACCCAAACCTTTTTTGACAAGACCAAGCATAACATCAAAAATGCCGTCTTTATCCGGCGACATCGTCATTGCAGAACGCATTAAAACAAGTCGTGTATTCGGCAAATCAAAATCGTTCGCCGTTTTTTCCCAGTTTTTAGCGACATCAATACTAAAATTCCAAGTATCCGGCGCGTCTTTTTCGCCACCGCCGATAATTCCCGTCAATTCGTCGTTTGGCGCGTCAAAACGATGTCCGTAAATCGTTGCCGTGCTTGATTGCAACCAAAGTTTCGGCGGGTTTTTGGCATTCAAAATCGCCTCGCCGACCGCCTTTATAGAATCAATCCGCGAATCCCAAATTTGCCGCCGACTTTCTCCATTTTAAGGGCAATTTACAATGCGTCCGGCAAGATTGATAACGACATCTGCGCCTTCAAATTCATGCGTCCAATCGCCTAGATTTTTCGCATCCCATTCGACAACACGCCAATCGAATTTGTCTGAAACCTTGCGGCTCAGAATGACAACTTCGTGTCCGTCAGAGTGAAATTTTCGCGCCAAAATTGTGCCGACTTGCCCTGTTCCGCCCGGAATTACAATTTTCATTTTAATAAACCATCCGCGTTTTTATCGTGCCTTTTACTTCGCGCAAAATCTCGAAGGCTTCTTTTGATAGTTCCGCGTCAATATCAAGAATTACATAGCCGATTTCGTCGTTGGTTTTGAGATATTGACCTAAAATATTGATGCCGCGTTCCGAGAGTTTTGAGTTTATTTCCGAGAGAACGCCGGGAATGTTTTCGTGTATGTGAAGGATTCGGTGCGTGCCGTCCTGGATTGAAAGATTGACTTGCGGAACGGTGTGCGAACCGTTGGAAGTGCCTAATTCTAAATAATTTATCAGTTTTGCCGTAACGTCCAAACCGATATTTGCCTGCGCTTCTTCGGTCGAACCGCCGATGTGCGGCGTTAAAATTACGTTTGGCAAATTTTGCAAACCCGAAGTAAATTCATCGCCGTTTTTTTCAGGTTCTTGCGGGAAAACGTCAACCGCCGCGCCCGAAATCGTGCCGTTTTCGATAAATTTTTGCAAAGCGTCCAGATCAACGACATCGCCGCGTGAATAATTCAGAAAGATCGCACCTTTTTTCATTGCGGAAAGCGTCGTTTCGTTAATCATATTGCGTGTCGTTTTGTCCGAAGGAACGTGCAGAGTTACGATGTCCGATTGATTCAAAAGTTCTGATAAATCGCGGATTTGTTTGGCGTTTCCGTGCGGCAATTTTGTCAAAACATCGTAATAAATCACGTTCAAACCCATTGCTTCAGCCATCACGGAAACTTGCGAACCGATATTTCCGTAGCCGATAATTCCGAGTGTTTTGCCGCGAAGTTCAAAACTTCCCTTTGCTTCTTTGAGCCAAATTCCTCTGTGCGCGGCGATATTTTTGTCCGAAATTTTGCGAATCAGCATCACGCACAAACCGATCACCAATTCGGCAACCGAGCGCGTATTTGAATACGGCGCGTTAAAAACTGTAATGCCGCGTTTTGTCGCGTTGCTTAAATCAATCTGATTTGTGCCGATGCAAAAACAGCCGATTGCCAGAAGTTTATCGGCATTTTCGAGAACTTCTTCGGTAATTTGCGTCTTTGAGCGAATGCCCAAAATATGCACGCCTTTGATAGATTCGATTAAATCCGTTTCGCTGAGTGCGCCCTTTATTTGTTTAATTTCCGCGTAACCGCTCGCCTCTAATTCAGCAACTGCCGAAGCCGAAATATTTTCGAGCAAAAGTATTCTAATTTTATTGCGCGGATAAGATGTTTGTGTTTCTTTCATAAAAGGATTGATTATAGCAAAATTACTATGTCAGAACAGTCTGCGTGAGCGGCTGTTGAAAGTTTCGGTAAAAGTAATTCTCATCAACGCCCGATAGCTCGCACGCACAGGCTGTTCCGATAGCCGCGCTAGACTCTGCAAACTGTGAAGTTTATTATTTGTTTATCTAAATCAAGCAAAAAATTATGAACAAAAGAAGACTTGAAGCATTCAGCGACGGCGTAATTGCAATTTTAATTACGATTATGGTTTTGGAATTAAAAGCTCCGCGCTGTGCGGACTTTGAAGCCTTGCGTCCGCTTTTTTGGAAGTTTATCGCCTACGTTTTGAGTTTTATTTATCTCGGAATTTATTGGAACAATCATCACCATTTGATGCAAGCAACGAAAAAAGTAAGCGGCAAGGGAGAAGCCTGCGCGTGAGCAAGGGCGCAAATACTAATTATCACTATTTCTCACGCGCGGGTTTCCGCCTTTGATTGTCAAAAACTTAATGCGTCAGTTTATTAAACTACTTTTACTAGAAGCCATCTCAAAAATAGAATGATAAACTTCACGGATGGCAAGACGTGAAGA
>CALMEH010000165.1 GCA_937863115.1 uncultured Acidobacteriota bacterium | reverse complement strand
TTTACAATGAGCGACATTGACCGACGCGGAATGTTGGCGTGTGTCGAAGACGCGATAAGAATTGCGTCGGGTGCGTCCGGCGGTTTTGCGGTTACGTTTGATGTTGACGTGATTGACCCGCGATTTGCGCCCGGATCGGGAACGCTCGTTCGCGGCGGCATCACTTACCGCGAAGCCCATCTCGCGCTCGAAGTCATTGCGGAACATAACGGAAATGTCCGTTCTTTTGAAATTGTCGAGGTTAATCCGATGCTTGATAAAAGCAATATTACTGTCGAACTCGCCGGCGAATTAATTCTTTCCGCGCTCGGCAAAACGATTTTATAGCAATCAGCAATCAGCAATCAGCATTCAGTTTTTCCCATTATTGACTGCTGACTGCTGACTGCTGACTGCTGACTGCAAAATATGAAAACTAAAATTGGTGTGGTTTTCGGCGGACGCTCAGGCGAACACGAAGTTTCGGTGCGTTCGGCGAAAACAGTTATTGAACAAATTGATAAGGTAAAATACGATGTTTTTCCGATGGCGATTACCAAAGAAGGAAATTGGCTGAATCCATCCGAATCTTTGAGATTATTGCCTGAAACGACACAAGCGATTTTCAACGAAACGAATTTTCAGAACAAATCGGTTGTTTTAGTTGGAAATTCCGATGAAAAATTCCCTCCAATTGATGTGGTTTTTCCGGTGTTACACGGAACATACGGGGAGGACGGCACAATTCAAGGGCTTTTTGAAATGGCGGGAATTCCTTCCGTCGGCTGCGATGTTTTGGCTTCTTCGTGCGGAATGGATAAGGTTGTAATGAAAACACTTTTCCGCGATGCCGAACTGCCGCTTTGCCGTTACGTTTGGTTTTTGCGAAGCGAATGGGAAAACGCGCAAGCCGCAACGATCAAGCTCGTTGAAGCAAAATTGGGTTTTCCGTGTTTTGTAAAACCTGCAAATTTAGGCTCATCGGTGGGCGTTTCGCGGGCTGACGATGCCGAATCTTTGCGCGAAGCAATTAAATTAGCGGCAGAATATGACCGCAAAATCATTGTCGAAGAATCGCTCGAAATGCGCGAAATCGAATGTGCTGTTTTGGGAAATGACCAACCGCAAGCAAGTTTGCCGGGCGAATATGTAATTCACGATGAAAGCAAAAAATTTCTCGATTACACCGAAAAATATACCGGCACAGGTAACAACGATTTTGTCGTTCCTGCGCTGATTTCGCAGGAATTAAGCCAAAAAATCCAGCAGATGGCAGTTACCGCTTTCAAAGCCGTTAACGGTTCGGGCTTGGCTCGTGTAGATTTCTTTTTGCGAACTGATAACGGCTCACTTATAGTGAATGAAATCAACACTTTACCCGGTTTGACAGACGCTTCCGGCTATCCGAAAATGTGGGCGGGAAGCGGTTTGGATTTTCCGCAGGTGATTGACAAATTAGTGGAATTAGCCTTTGAACGCCACGCAGATAAAATGCGGAATAAGACAAGTTTTTAATCAAGTTTGAAATGAGAGATGGGAAATGAGAGCGAATTCACTATTATTTCTCACCTCTCATTTTTCATTTCTTTGGCGCATTGTAGCCTTTGCGTGTTCTAATTATCAGATTAGGGCGTGAAACGCGAACTTCGATTGCACGCCATTTGCCGTCTTTTACATTATTTGTAGGCGAATATGTGAGTGTGTATTGCGAACCTAATTCGCCGACAATTTCGGCAAAGGCTTGACGTAGTGCAATTCCGCCGGATACGGCTATGAATTTTCCGCCGGATTTTCCGGCAAAATTTTTCAATGCCATTTGGCTTTGCAATCGGTCTCGTCCATTCATTTCTATTGAAGACATATCAATCGTGTAAATTGTTGCACCGGCTGTAATTGCGGCTTTTAAAACTTTGCTGTCGCCATATTTACTTTTCGTGTCCGCGCCATCGGACAAAACTATAATTGCTTTGCGTTTTTCTTCTCTTTTAGACAAAACTTGCGCGGCTTCCATAATCGCATCGTTCAAAACAGTCATTCCGTTTGCCTTTAATTCAAAAACTTTGTCGAGAACATCGCGACTGTTTGAAAAATCTTGAACGAGCGAAACTTTCGAATCGAAATTATAAATCGCAGCATTGTCTTCGGGGCGCAAACCGTCAAGAAAAGTAATTGCTGCGGAACGCGCCAAAGAAATGCGCGATTCCATACTGCCCGAAGTGTCAATCAAAATCACGGCGGCAAAAGGAGTAGATTCCGCGCCGAAAAAATCGAGCGTTTGTTCTTTGCCATCTTCAAAAATCTTGAATTGCGACTTTTTCAAACCGCTCACGGCTTTGCCTTCTTTGTCCGTAATTGTTGTGTTGAGAACAACGATTGATGACTCAACATTGATGGTTTCACCGTCTGTTTCTTGCGCGAAAAGCGGCAGATTTAAAGTAATTAAAATTAGCAAAAGATAGATTTTAAGCATAAAGAAAAGTTCTGAGTTCCAAAACTGAACACCGTTGGGATTTCAGCGAACCAAGCAAAGCAGAAATTTCGCTGATAATTTAAATCTTTAAATTGAAACGTAGAAATCGCTACCTTGCGCCGTCGGTTTGCCAACTGAAGTTCAAACTCAAAACTATTTGCCGAAACGCAGAAATTTTACAACTTTCAAAAGCAAATTAGAACTTTGAATAGCGGCGGCGGAAATAGAATATCTGGTAGTTTTTTTCAGTTCGTCAACAAGTTTGATGGTGTTTTCCTTCAAAACGTCGAATGCTTTGGACATTGAAAGTGGCGAATCATTTTCATCCGTTTCAACCTGCAAACCGTCATCGTCGCCGCCTAAATCACTGCGGATTTTTTTGACAATTTTCTCCAATCTTTCGAGTTTTTTGCGGTCATCAGCCGAAAGTGAATTGTTCGAGGCAAAGGCTTTTTCTAGTTCACCGGAAAGTTTTAGTGCTTCTTCGCCCCGTTTGAGCATTTCGGAATATTCTTTTTTCCTTGCTTCGATGCAAATTTTTGCAAGATTTTCCTTTAAGCCCTGCGGAACATCTTCTTTTTGGGGATTGCGCCGCGCAGTTTGAATTTCCTCTTGATTATTACTGCACATTTGCGCGTTTATACACAACGGAAAAGCCGCTGAAAGCAGTAAAAAAAGAAATATTTTTGAGGATTTTGAAAACATTATTTTTCAATCGTTATCTTGCGTCGGATCAACCATTACACCCGTAACGGATTCGACCAATTT
>CALMEH010000164.1 GCA_937863115.1 uncultured Acidobacteriota bacterium | reverse complement strand
CCGATAAACGCGAAGCTGAAAAAGCTGAAAAAGCCGAAGCTGAAAAAGCTGAAACTGCGTTAGCCGAAGCCGCAGAAGCGGAAGCATCGCCGGAAACGGCGGAAGCTACGGAAACCGTAGAAGCATCGGCGGAAGAAACTGCTCCGGCGGAACCGGCGGAAGTGCAAGATGCTCCGGCAGAAACGGAAGAAAATAAAACCGAAGAATCTGCGTAAGATTGCTAATTCAGTATAGTGAGCGGTAGCGAACACAACTAAAATCAATAATATTTGATTTTAAAAATTCTTGCTACCGCTCGATATACAGATTTAAAATTATGAAAGAAGCCGTCGAAAAAATTGTCAAATCGCTGGTCGGCAACGCCGATGCAGTCGAAGTATCGGAAATTTCTGACGGCAGAAGCGTAAGAATCGAAGTGCGCGTCGGAGAAGGCGATATGGGCAGAATTATCGGGCGCGAAGGTCGAACTATCAAGGCGATTCGCAGTTTGCTTTTCTACGCCGGACAAAAACAAGGCAAGCGGTTTCATCTTGATATTGTCGAGTAATTCGTTCAGAGTCAATGCTTTAGCGTGTTGCAAACGAGAGCGAAGCGAGGCGTTTGCTAATTGCGGATTACTTGAAATTTAATCGAAGCAAAAACCGCTTGGCTTCGTTGGCGGTTGACAAACTGAAGTTTGAATTCTGAACGCAAAATGGAACTCGTTGCAATCGCCAAACTCATAAAATCCCGCGGGCTTCGCGGCGAATTGGTGGCAGAGATTTTGACCGATTTTCCTGAACGGTTTGATGATTTGGAAACGGTTATCGCGCTTTTGCCGAATGGCGAACAAAGCGAATTGAAAATTGAAAAGTTTTGGTTTCAGAAAAACCGAATCGTTTTGAAATTTGCCGGATTCGATTCGATTGAAACGGCGGAAACTTTGCGCGGCACGGAAATTTGCATTTCTGAAACCGAAGCCGTCGAATTGGACGAAGGCGAATTTTTCGATTGGGACTTAGAAAATTGCGAAGTCGAAACCATAGAAGGCAAAAAAATCGGCGTTGTCAAAGAATTGATGCGAACGGGTGGCACGGAGATTTTAGTCGTCGCGGGTGCGGAAAAAGAATATCTTATTCCATTTGCCGAAACGATTTGCACCGAAGTTGATATTAAAAATAAATTGATTCGCGTAGATTTGCCCGAAGGTTTATTAGATTTTTAACCGGAGCGCGGACGGCTCGTCCGCCGCGCGTTCTGTTCTTGCTATGCTCGAATGGTGCAAGCGAGCCGCTTGCGCTCCAGGCCGATGAAAATAGATGTTTTAACAATTTTCCCCGAATTTTTTGGTGAAGTCTTTGATTTTGGAATTATTCGCCGTGCTAAATTGTCGCAAATTGTTGAAATAAATATTCACGACATCCGAGAATGGACGCTTGACAAACATCGTAAGGTTGACGATAGACCTTTCGGCGGCGGCGACGGAATGGTTTTGATGTGTGAGCCGATTTTTCGTGCCATTGAAAATTTAACCGGAACTTGCGAACGTGAAAATTATCCGAACGGAACAAAAGTTGTTCTTTTAACGCCGCAGGGCAGACAGTTAAAACAAGCCGTTGCAAAGGAATTTGCCGAAAACGCGAATCATATAATTTTGATTTGCGGGCGTTACGAAGGCGTTGACGAAAGGGTTAATGAAACGCTCGTAACCGACGAAATTTCCATCGGCGATTATGTTCTTTCGGGCGGTGAATCGGCGGCGATTGTGCTGACGGACGCGATTGTAAGACTTTTGCCAAACGCTTTGGGAAGCGAAACTTCGGCGGAAAACGATTCGTTTTCTAACGGATTGTTGGATTTTCCGCATTACACACAGCCGCGCGATTTTCGCGGAATGAGTGTGCCGGAAGTTTTATTAAACGGCAATCACGCCGAAATAGAAAAATGGCGTAATAAAAAAGCGTTGGAAAAAACGCAAAATTTCAGACAAGATTTACTAAATAAGGAGCAAAGCTGAAGTGAATAATTCAAAGTAAAAAGTAAAAAGTAAAAAGGCAAAATTAAGAGCCTGACTTTTTACGGAAAGCACTTTGGATACAGCATTATGTAGAATCTACTAAGAAAACAGACAAAATTTTGCCTTTTTACTTTTTACTTTTTACTTCAAAATGCCTTCACCTCTCGCTGATAAATAAATGAATAAGTTAGACAGCATTGAACAGCAACAAATTAAAGAAAATATTCCGAACTTTCAAGCGGGCGATACGGTGAAAGTTCACGTTCGCATCAAGGAAGGCAACAAAGAAAGATTGCAGGTTTTTGAAGGCGTAGTGATTGCCCGCAAACACGGTGGAGTCCGCGAAACCGTAACGGTCAGAAAAATTAGTTTCGGCGTTGGAGTGGAAAGAATTTTCCCGATTCACGCAACGATTATTGACCACATTGATGTGATTCGACGCGGAAGAGTGCGCCGTGCAAAACTTTATTATTTGCGCGATTTGCGCGGCAAAGCAGCGCGTATCAAAGAACGCGATTTCCGCAACAAAAAAGCCAAGACTTAAATTTTTAACGCAAAGACGCAAAGACGCAAAGACGCGAAGTTTTTATAAAATTTCTCTTTGCGTCTTTGCGCCTTTGCGTCTTTGCGTTAAATGAAAACAAGTTTCCAAATCGGAATTGAATTTGAAAATCGTGCCATCGTTGATGGTTATAAATTTGTCGCCGGAGTTGATGAAGTCGGGCGCGGTTGTCTTGCCGGAGCAGTTGTCGCGGCGGCTTGTATTTTGAATTTGTCGAAACCTTTGCCTGAAGGTTTGGACGATTCAAAGAAAATTTCAGAAAAAAAAAGACGGCAGATTGATGAACAAATTCGTCAATCTGCCGTTGCTTTTTCTATCGCACAAGTCGAGGCGGAAGAAATTGACGAAATAAATATTTTGCAAGCGACCAAGAAAGCAATGCGTTTGGCGATTGAAAATCTTGAGCCGCAAGCCGATTTTTTGCTGATTGATGCCGTGCAGTTAAAAGAAATAAATCTTCCGCAAAAGTCCATAATTAAAGGCGATGCGATTTCGGCTTCGATTGCTGCCGCTTCGATTTTGGCGAAAACTTATCGTGATGATATGATGAAAAAACTTCACGAAGTCTATCCCGAATACGGTTTTGAAAAGCACGTCGGTTACGGCACGAAAGCGCATTTTGAAGCGATAAAAAAACACGGTGCGTGTCCGCTTCATCGCAAAACTTTTCGCGGCGTATTGCCCGAACCGCTTTTTCGCATTGCATAAATCGAAAATATCCGTAAAATAAATTCACCTGAAATTATTTGGGCAGAACATTTCCCCTAAACCTAAAAACACGATTAAAGCGACAGAATTTTTTTCCGTCTTTATAATATTTTGTAAATTTTCGAGGAGAAACAAATTAAATGAAAAAATCACTTTTGTTAATGGTTTTTGTGTTGGCGTTGTCAATTTCGGCAATCGCCGCATTGCCCGATTCGTTTAAGAATTTGGCGGGAACCAAAGAAGAAATGGACGCGATGCGTTTGCCGATGCCTGAAACTACCGGCATAACATCAAAATCGGCAATGATTCCCGTGCGTTTTCGCGGCGGCAAATGGACGGCGGATATTCCGGTTGAAACAACTGATGATTTGCGTCTGACTTTGCTTGCGCCTGATGGACAAACTTGGCAAATTAAACTGACGCGCGATGGTATTGAATCGAATTTGCGCGACGCAAGTTTGTTTATCGAACGCTCAGAAGGTGAAATCGGACTTGACGGCGTGAAATATCCGGCGGAAGTTTTTGCCTTTAATTACACGAAAGGCGGCGTTTGGCGCGTTGAAATCAATGCTCCGAATAACGGAAAGCGCGACGGCGAAACTGCGGGATTTTTGGTTGTAACAAACAAATCGCCGTATCAACTTTATACTTATCTCGATACGTTTCAAACAATTACAGGCAAATCAATCGGCATCAATACGCGGGTTTTCGACGCAAACACCGAAGCAATTGCCGGAACTTCGATAACTGCGACGGCGGAAATCGGGTTGGCAAACGGCACGAAAGAAATCGTTGCTTTGCGCGACAATGGCAACGGAACTTTCAACACGAAATTTGTTCCGCGCATTGCCGGACAATACCTCGCGCAAATCACGGTTCGCGGACAAACGCCGAGTGGCGAAACTTTCATTCGGACAAGCGAAACTTTGATTCAGGTTGTTGATTCAAATGCGACGCTTGGAAAAACGAGCAATACGAGTTTGATTGACGACACGCGCTTGCAAATAAATTTGCCTGTTACTGGATTGGCAAACGGCAAAAAAGTTATCGCTTACGCCGAAGTTTGGGGCAACAATCCGAACGGCGAAAAAGCTCCGATTGCGTGGATTAGCGGAATGACAGTTGCCGAAAACAGAAAATTGCCGCTCGTTTTGGACGGACGTTGGTTAGCGATGACGGACGCGAAAACAGGTTTCGAACTTCGCAACGTGCGCTTGCAAGACGCGGATTATTTTGTAACTTTATCCTTTCCGTTTTGCCCGACTCTACACAATCTGTTCTTTCGGAGATTTCCGATGAAATGCGAATGGGTAAAAAACCGGTTCAAACGGCAAACGCCGTTGGCGGAAAATTGATGCTCGTCCACGGATATTGTTCGGGCGGAAACACTTTTCCGACTTCGCAATTTTCAAATAACATCGTCTTTAACGATCCAAATCAAAACCGCACACACGATCAATTTGCGAATTTGATTAGAAATTTCGGCGCGTCTTATCCGTCATTCGGCATCGTCGCGCACAGTCAAGGCGGTGCGGCTTCGCTTCATCTTTACACATATTATTGGAGCGGTTTGGACTCCGCAACGGGCGGAACGCGCTTGATTCAATCGGTCGGAACACCGTATCAAGGCACGGCACTAGCGGGAAATCTCGCAGCTTTGGGCAGTGTTTTCGGTGCAGGTTGCGGAACGAACGCTAACTTGACATATTCGGGTGCGGCTTCGTGGTTAGCGGGAATTCCGAGTTGGGCGCGGGCGAAAGTTCATTATTCGACAACTTCGTTCACAGACGTTTGGTATCGCTACGATTATTGCAATGTGGCAACTGATTTGTTTTTGTCTGATCCCGATGACGGCGTTGTCGAACGCGCTTACGCACAGCTTTCGGGCGCAAATAATCGCGGACACAAAACCGGCTGGTGTCATACAAGCGGAATGCGCGATCCGGCGCAAACTTCCGATTCTTCGCGTAATGCCGATATGAACGCGAACGCAGCGCGTTAAACGGTAAAAAGGTAAAAGTGATAAGGTGAAAAAGTTAGTTGAATTTGTTCAACCAAACTTTTTCACCTTTTCACTTTATTTCCACGTCTTTAAGAACAGATTTCATTACGAAATCAGTTAAAACTTTACCGCCGAAGTCGGTAACGTGAACGCCGTCTGATTGTTTGGCGATTTGCCGGAGTCCGTTATCGTCGGAGATTGTTTGGCTGTATGCGCCGTTGACGGCAAAGCGTTCCCAAGTGTCTATAAACACAGCGTTCGGGAATTTTTCACATTCGGATTTGTAAATCGGATTCATCGCTTGAAATTTGGCGAGAAAATTATCATTTCCGGTAATCGGATGTCCGACCCAGTAAAGTTTTTTGAGTTTTGGCGAAACTCTCGAAAGATAAACTCTGACTCTTTCCCGATAAACTTCTTTCCAACTTTCCGAGCCGAGTTCGTGTGCTTTTCCGCTTTTGTCTTTAATTCCTTGTCCGTCGTTTGCGCCGAACATTACGATTAAAACGTCGGGTTTATGTTGATTGATTAATTCATCACTTTTTGTGAACCAATCGAAATAATCTATGCGGTTTAGCCCTGTCGAATAAACTCCTTCGCGGACGACGCTAACACCGTTATTTTTGAGCAGGGAATTTTCGAGCGCAGGACCGAAACCGACCAACATCATTGAATCGCCAATCAACAAAAACTTGACCGGCGCAGTGATTTTTTGCGGTTCGATTGGCGTTTTTGGTGTTTCGGTAACGGGCGCGTCATTCAAAATATTCGTAATTTCGCCTGTGTTCGATTTTGTGCCTTTGATGTCCGACCAAAATGCAGATTCCGAACTTTTGAGAGCCAAATATGATTTATAAGTTTCCGTCTGTTTGAACGATTCAAAAAAAGCCACTTCTTTTGAAACCGATTCAAAGTTTGTAAGAATTAAAATAACTGCAGCAATACAAGTGGTTACAAGCAATTGCAATTCGATTTTTTTCATAATTTAAATTCAACCCGGTCGCTACCGCTCGCGGTTCTGACTTGTCCTAAAAATTAAAATAAATAAACGGCGGAACAGTTTCCGGTCCGAGCTGTAAAATTAAATAAACGGCTATTGTTACAACAGGAATTCGCCAAGCCAAAGGCATTTTGTCGAAAAATCCGATACATTTGTCAAAAGTTTTTTCACCGATAAAATTAAAAAGCAGAACAACTGCAAGCACAAGTAACAGACGGAAATTGAAAATTTTATTTTCGGCGATTGTTGAAACAAACATCGAGCCGATAAAGCTCAAAGCATTGCCGATGCTCGAAGCCGTGAAAAATATCCACGCAAAAGCGACATAGACGAAAGTTATCAGCCAACCGATGAAGTTCAGCACAAGCGAAGATTTATTCGATGTTTCTTGCGGTTCGATATTTTCCAGTAAATTTTCGACTTCGTTATCAAATTCTTTTTCGTCTGCATCGGCAAATAAATTCTTTTCGGATGCGGAATTATCAAAAATTTCCGCGTTTGCCGTTTTGATTTTCGGCGCGGAACGGCGACTGAAAAAATCGCTGATTAAATGCGAAACAACGCTTCCGATGCCGTGAAGCAAGCCCCAAACGACAAACGTCAAACCCGCACCGTGCCACAAACCGCTGATAAACATTGTCAAAATTATGTTTAGATATTTCCGCGCCGTGCCTTTTCTGCTTCCGCCAAGTGGAATATAGACGTAATCTTTAAGCCACGTCGAAAGTGAAATATGCCATCTTGCCCAAAAATCTTTCAAACCGATGGCGCGATACGGACTGTTGAAATTCGGCAGAACATTAAAACCGAGCAGATTACTAAAAGCAATCGCAAAATCGGAATAACCGCTGAAATCAACAAAAATCATCATCGTATAAGCCAAAGCCGCCATTACCAAATCGAGCGATGAATAATTTGTCGGCGATGTAAATGGTGCGGACGAAAAATCGTAAAGGTAGCTGGCGAGAACATATTTTTTGATTAAACCCGATAAAATCAGCGTAATAATCAAACCCGACGAATATTGAAATTTGCGAGGTTCGTGCAAATACGGGTAAAAATCTTTCGCCCGCACAATCGGACCGCTCATAATTTGCGGAAAAAATGCAACGTAATTGGCAAAATCAATAAACGACGGAATCGGCAATTCTTTGCGATAACAATCAACCAGATGCGAAATATTTCGGAAAGTGTAAAACGAAATTCCGACCGGAATCAAAATCCGCAAAACATTAATATCGGCGGGAATGCCGAGAAGATTCAGCGTTTGCAGAAACGTATCAATTCCGAAATTGTAATATTTGAAAACCGCCAAAAACAGGACGTTTAAGACAACGGAAACGACCAGCGTTTTCTTGCCGTGTTTATCAACCGCTTTTATCAGAAAATAATTGCAGACGATATTGAGCAGAAAAATTATAAAAAAATTAACGCCGAAAAAAAGGTAGAAGGAAAGACTTGCGAGAAGCAAAAGCGGTGAATAAAACCGCTTGTTGTCCTTCAAAAAAAACGCCGCAAGAAAGACTCCGAGAAAGAATACGAAAAATTGAAAAGTTACAAATTGCATACAGGGGACGCACAGACAATTAGCCGCTATTAGATAAACGAATTTTTATTAAACCTTTGCGATAAAGATGTTACAACAAATTTCCTCAATCGCATAGCAATTTATAACCAATTAGATAAGTTATTTTTAAATTTCCGCCCAAACGCCCGAAAAAGCTAAATCGGCGCGTCCCGTAATCATCATTTCGCCGTCTTCGCGCCAGACGGTTTCGGTTGTTCCGCCTTCCGCGTGAACGGAAACTTTGCGCGAAGTTTTTTCCGCAAAAGCAGACGCAACCGCCGCCGCAATCGAACAAGTGCCGGACGAAGAAGTTTCGCCCGCGCCGCGTTCCCAGATGCGGATTTCGATATTTCCTTTATCAATAATTTTCACGAAAACAACATTTGTCCGTTCAGGAAAATGTTCGTGCGATTCGATTTCTTTGCCGATTTCGCGCCAATCCAAATTAAAATCTTCAACAAAAATCGCACAAACCGGATTGCCGACATCAAGCGTAATGGTTGATAAAATTTTGTCTGTAATTTGTAATTCGTAATTCGTAATTGCCGAAGGCTGTCCGAGTTCGGCGAGAAACCAAAACGTATCTGCTTCGCGGCGTAAAATTTGATAATTTTTCACGCCGCTTTTTGTTTGGAGTTTGAGATTTTCGGCAGAATAGAGATTTTTGTAGTAAAGATAAGCAACGGCGCAACGAGTTCCGTTGCCCGAAAACCCGGCTTCGCTGCCATCGGGATTGATGATGCGGCACGAATAGTCTGCGGTTTGATTTTCGAGTTTTTCGATGACGGCAATGCCGTCTGAACCAACGCCCGTATTGCGATGACAGATTTTTTGCGAAAACTCGCTGAGGTTTTCAACCTCAGCGAGTTGGCTTTGTTCGATGACAATGTAGTCATTGCCAAAACCGTGAAATTTGCAGAAATTTACCATAAAATTGGAGCGCAATAACTGGGAGCGCAGGCATCTTGCCTGCCCGTTCGAGAGAAGCAAGAACGGAAAGCGTCTCGGAGAAATCGAGTTGGTTTGATGTGCGGCGTAACGCGCCTGTTCTCGCAGAGCCTCGAACGCGCGGGGGCAGGCAAGATGCCTAAGCTCCCAGTCTAAAGTTTCTTGATGCTGATAATTTTCTCTTGACCTTGATTATCTTCCAAAACGAATTCGACCTTATCGCCGACTTTTAAAACTTCGAGTTCCGATTTTTCTTTGACGTAAAATTCCATAGTCATCGCGGGCATCAAGTCTTCGATTTTTTCGTGATTTAGTTCGACGGAAACAATTTCGAGATTGATTTTCGTTACAACGCCTTTGCTTTTATAAGTCTTGATTTTCGATGCGTCGGGCGTAGGCGCATTCTTATTAGCATTTGTCGTCTGCGTTGGTTTCGCGTTTTGCGGTTTAGTCTCCGCCGCATTTTGCTGACACGCCGAAATTAAACCTAAAACTGCAACTAAAATCAATAATCTCCCCATCTCCTCTTCTCCCTTTTTCCCTTCTTACTTTCTCGCCGCCGGTTTGATTTTGAAAACCAAACGCTCCGTGCCGCGCATAACTTCGATTTCGTATTCGGTATCGGCTTTTAATTCGCCTAGAATTTTCGTGTAATCTTGGACGTTTTTAACTTCTTTTCCGGCGAATTTGACGATTTTGTCGCCCGCTTTGAGTCCGGCGATTGCGGCGGGCGAACCGTCGCGCACACCGTCGAGCGGCATTCCATCGTTGGAATCACCGTAGCCCGGAATTACGCCGATTGTAACATTAAAACTCGTTCTGCCGCCGCCGGTTGATGAAGTTGGCGCGACTTTGTAAGTCGGGCGTGTTGGATTTTGGTCAATACTTCGGGCGATTTCGCCGACGTAATTCATTATTTTTTCTAAGCCTTCATAATTGATTTTGTCCGCCGTGTCCGAAGGTTTGTGATAATCGAGATGCGTTCCCGTGAAGAAAAAAAGCACGGGAATTTGTTTGCCGTAAAACGATGAATGATCGCTCGGTCCGAAACCGTCTTGATTTAGTTGTAAATCAAAATACGCTTCGGGCAAAGGAGATAATAAAACGGCATTTTCGTCTGTTTTTTCTACGGGAATTGCGCCTTTGCTGCCTAAAACAACCGCTTCTTTTTTATTCTTGTCATTTTTATTAGGATAGAAAGAATTTTTCTCTCGCACCAAATTTTCCCATTCGCTTGCCGTGCCGATTCCGCCGACGGTTAATTTATCGTCTTTCAAACGCCCGACCATATCCATATTTATCATTGCGACGGTTTTTTCAATCGGAAACGCTGGATTGTTGACGTAAAATTTCGAGCCGAGCAAACCTTCTTCTTCGCCGCCGAAAGCGATAAAGATTAAAGTGCGTTTGTTGTTTTTCGATTTGGCAAATTGCCGCGCAAGTTCGATCATTGCCGCCACGCCCGAAGCGTTGTCGTCTGCGCCGTGATGAATTTCTTTGGAATTTGCAACCAGACTTCCCATTCCGCCGCGTCCGAGATGATCGTAATGTGCGCCGATAACGATGGCTTCGTTTTTCAATGTGCTGTCATTTCCTTCCAAAATTCCGACGACGTTATATGCTTCCAAAGCCTTCGCGTCTTGCAAAACTTCGCCCTTTTCGTTGCGTGGTTTATATTCAAACGGCTGTAAAAAATTGCGTTTGCCGTTTTTTACAACGCCGCCTTTGAGCTTATATTTCGCAAACATATTCGCCACATAACCCGTAGCAACAGTCGCGCCCGTTTCGCCCGTTCTGCGTCCTTCGAGCGCGTCCGAAGCGAGATATGCCACCGATTTACGAAGATTTTTTCCCGCTTCGGTTTGTTTCTGCGCCGTCTGTGCAGCAACGCCAACCGCGAGAGAAATTAAAAGTAGAAAACTTAAAAATTGCTTTTTCATAATTCAACCGTTCGGAGTCCAGCCTTTAGGCTGAAAACCGCCGCGTTTCGCCGGCGGACAGCCTGAAGGCTGGACTCCGAACATTTTTATTCAACCCAATCGGCGATAAAAACATTTGTGTCGCCCGTTTTGGCGGCGTTGCGGTTTGAAGCGAAAACGAGTTTTTTGCCGTCGGGCGAGAACATCGGGAAACCGTCGAAACTTTCGTAGAATGTAACTCTTTCGAGTCCTGTGCCGTCAACATTTATTAACGCTAAATCGAAATTTCGTTTGGTTTTATCGGTCGCAAAATAATTTGTGCAGAAGATAATTTTCTTGCCGTCGGGCGTGAAAAACGGTGCGAACGAAGCCGAACTGAGTTTGGTAACTTGGCGTTTGTTGCTTCCGTCGGCGTTCATCACCCAGACTTCAAAATTGTTTGGTTCGATGAGGTTTTCGCCCAGGCGTTGCTTGTAACGCATAATATCTTGCTCTTCAATCGGATGATAGGCGCGATAGACGATTTGTTTGCCGTCGGGCGAGAAGAACGCGCCGCCGTCATAGCCGAGTTTGTCGGTTAAGCGTTTGACGTTTTTGCCGTTAATATCCATCGAATACAAATCCAAATCGCCATCGCGCATCGAGGTAAAAATAATTTTTTTGCCATCGGGCGAAACAGTTGCTTCCGCGTCGTAGCCGTTGGTTTTGGTTAATTGTTTGATATTTTTGCCGTCTGCGTCAGCCGTAAAAATATCGTAATTCGGATAAATCGCCCAAACGTAGCCTTTTGAATAATCGGGATTCGGCGGACATTCTTTGCCGCCCAAATGAGTTGAACCGTAAAGAATCTTTTTGCCGCCTTTGAAGAAATACGAACAAGTTGTGCGTCCTTCGCCGTTGGAAACCATTTTCGTATTTGAACCATCAATGTTCATCGTAAAAATCTGATCGCATTTCAAATCGCCGCGTTTCGATTGAAAGATAAGCTGTTTGCCGTCCGGCGAAAAATACGCTTCGGCATTCTCGCCGCCCGTGGTTAATTGTTTGATATTTTTCAGGCGTTTTTCCCCTTCGACCTGTAAATTTTTTTGCCCGAAGGTATTGACGCACAGAGTTAAAACAAAAAGTAAAGATAGATATTTCATATTTTGAATCATAGCATTATCGCTAAAAAGTGTTTGAATCTAAAAAAATAAGTATAACGAATTATGCTCCTGAGAGAAACTGATGTTTTTTAGTCGTAAAAAGTTTCCTGCAAGGTGAGTTATGGGTTTTGAAACAAGCAAAGAGGTTTTGGATTGGTATGAAAAACAGCCGCGCACGCTAACCGATGAATTTATCGGCAATATTGCGTGGCAAGACGTGAAAAATTATGAATTGGACAAACGCTTTGTTCCCGTGCTTTTGTATATGCGCGATGTCGAGGTTTTGACCGATATGTATTATGAAGAATTGCGCCGCACACCGACCGGCAAAGACCCAATAATTTCAAAATTTATGGAGCGTTGGGGCATTGAAGAAGTCGCGCACGGCGAAGTTATCAATCGTTTCTTGAACGAAGCCGGAATCGAAACGGGTGAGCAATGGAAAGACAAGGTGCGAAAATCGGTTTCTTATTCTTACACCGTAAATAATTATATGATAGGCATTCTCACCAATCTTATCGGCAAAAAATTTACCGCAACACATATGGCTTTCGGCGCGATTCACGAAATGACGACCGGACAAGGCTATCGCCGTTTGATGAAGATGGCGAATCATCCGGTTTTGACAGAAATCTTAACCGCAATTATGCGCGAAGAATCGGCGCACACCAAATTTTATTGGAGTATGGCGAAAATTGAATTGCAACAGAGTAAATTTGCACGAAAAATAGCGCGTTCGGTTATCGGAAATTTTTACAAACCCGTCGGACAAGGTTCGTTGCCGAAAACGAAAACGAATTATTTAATCAAAACGCTTTTCAACGATGAAGAAGGTTTGGATGGCATCGAACGAATGGTTTCAGACAGAGTTCAAAAACTTCCCGGTTTTGACGGTTTAACAAAAGTCAGCGACCACGTTCGACGAATTGTTTTAGGACAGCCTTCGACAATTTAAAGATTAAAGAGCAATAACGCAAGAAGTTGTTTTAAAGCGCGAATTTAGTGATTTGTTTAATCACGAAAAAACACTAAACAAGCCAAAAATCAAACAGATTTCGGATTGTTTAGTGTTTTTTTGTGGTTAATTCTGACGTTTATTTAAGTTTTCCATCAGTTTTTTTAGAAAAAACAACAGGAATTGTAGAAAAAACAATAGGAATTGTAGAAAAAACATCAGTTTTTTTAGAAAGAACAATAGGAATTGTAGAAAAAACAACAGGAATTTTGAAAAAAACAGTTGGAACGGCATAGAATTTAACCACGAATCAACACGAAACTTACCAAGTTTCTTTGGTTTCTTGTAGTTTCGTATTGATTCGTGGTTAAAAAAAACTAATTTCGAGTTTGAACACAGATTCTAAATTATCGCCTGACATAAACTTTGTAAGTGTATTTAATTTCCTTCTCGCCGCTCGGAATTGTCAGATTCCATTTCACAATTGAATTCGGATTGACGGATTGCAAATTCAAACTTTCACGCGAGATTTTTCCGCCATCGGTTGCCGTCAAAGTTTCGCCTACCATATTTCGCGTTAAGACTAATTCGACAGGCTCTTTTTTGATATTTCGGAGTTTTATTGTGCCTTCAATCGTAACCAAATCGAAAGTGTAATTGCTTCCGCCGTAACGCAAAGTCGTCTGTTCGCGCGATTTTTCTTCCAATTTGTGCGTTCCGATAACTTCGGTTGCGGGCGTTACGCGCAAGATATTTTCGCCGCCGATTGGCGTAAAACTCAGCATATCTTGTCCCATCGGTTTCCATTCGCGGAAACTCATCGCGGGCGCAGTCGTCCAGGGCATTCCGGTTTGATTTTTAAGCCGTAGCGCATACCAAACCTTGCTCGAAAGGTCTTGAAGGAGCGGCGTTGTCGTCGAACTTCCCGAATATTCCAAATATCTTCTTTGCGTTTCTGGCGCGTCATTCAAAGTCCATTCAAAAACTTCGGTTGCGGGAACGGTCAACGAAAAAAGCCGCAAACTTGCGCGTTCGTTTTTCTTGAGATTGATATTATTTGCTTGATAAAGAAAAAGTTGTTCGGCGGAAAATGTGTTGGTTTTTTCTTCTTCGGAAATCGTTGGCGAAGCATCGGCAATATCGCCGTCTACTTGATAAGAAGATTGCTGAGTCATAATCGCGTTCGAATATGAATCGCGCCGATTGTTGCCCGCGCCGCGTTGAAAATATCCCGAAACGCCTGCAAAAGCCGTATTCATCGAAAGCGGCGACATCGTATCTTGAAAAAGAAAATGCGGCACACCGACAACAAAATAAACTTCCGAATCTTTTAAATCCGTTAATTCATTTATCAACATTGCTTCGAGTTCGAGCTTGGCTTCCTTAACGGGCGAGCCTTTGACTTCGACGCGATACGCCGGAATCCAACGAATGCCGCGCTCCAATGCGGCAATGCCAAGATTGATATTTTCCCCGTCCGATGCACCTTCGACTTTCATCATCAAACGGTTCTCTTTGGAAACTTTTGGACGTTCCATCTTCGGCTGTCCGAGAATCTCAATTTTTCTAATTGAGTTTGACGGAAAAAACATCACACCTGTTTCGGTTTTGAGGGCAATGATTATTTCCTCATTATTGTAAGTTTCGGTAGGCAACACAGCAAAGTTTCGATTGCGGCTGACGATTTCGTAAGTTCCTTCAAAAAATTTGTTGTTGTCGTAAGTATCCGTAAAACGAATCCGTGCGCCTTCGTTTGCCAGAAGGATTTCCGCGATTGTGTTGACGCGCTCAATGTCGCGCTTGTCCGTCTGCGAAGCGAGCATTTGCATCACTTTAACATTCGGCGAAGTCGAATATCCCCAAACCGTGCCGAGAACGCCAATCGGCGCATTCGTTGTATAAGCCCAACCGTCCAAAGTTTGCGCCGTGCCTTCGCGGTAAGTAAATGCGTAACCGTTTTTGAAAACCGCGACACGCTTCACCGTCGGCGTAAAAGCGTTTTGCGCGAAAACGGAATTGATAAAAAGACATAAAACTGCCGAAAGAAGCAAGATTTTTTTCATAGTTTCTCCATTAAAT
>CALMEH010000163.1 GCA_937863115.1 uncultured Acidobacteriota bacterium | reverse complement strand
GACGGAATTGAAATAACCGCCAACGAGATTGGGCGCAACCGGATTGCTTGAAACAAACGTCGGGTTGCCGCTCAAACCTTGCGAGATGTATGTGCCGACAAGATTGATCTCCGGCTTAGTTTCGTCGCGGTAAAAGCGTTGATTGATTTGATTGACTTCCGCCGCGTTATCGAGCGTCGCAATCTCAGGACGATTTTTCAGCGCGTCAGCCGTAGCAACGTCGAGCGCAACACGCGGCGTTTCGAGATTGATTTCGGAAACAGGCGTAATCGGACGCGCCCAGTTAGGAGAAGTTCTGTCGGCAAACATCAAAGTCTTGAGAGTGTTCTCGGCGCGTGTAACGGACTCCTGCGCGATAAAAACATTCTGTTCGAGATTCGTAACTTGAGCATTCGCGGCAACAATCTCAATCGGCGCAAGCACGCCTTTTTCGACTAATCTTTGATTGCTTTCGAGTTGCAAACGCGCCTGTTTGACCGCATCAATGTTGACTTGCAAATTACGCAAAGCAAACGCCAAATCCCAATAAGCCTGCTCGACCTGCGTAATGACATCAATCGCTTTTTGACGAAATTGCACGTCCGTCAAGCTAAGATTCTTCTTGGCAATCTCAATATTGCGGCGATTTATATCAAATCTTCGCCCGCGAAAAAGCGGTTGTGTATAATTTAATGTCAACGCCGACGGATATTGAGGATTGAGTGTTGCAAAACTGTTGCTCGTCGTCAAACGCGACGACGAAATCAAAGCCGAATAACTTCCGCCCGCATATGGCGTAAAACCCGAAACACCCGCCGAACCGAAAAACCTCCGCTGCGTAACCGAACCATTTGAAGTGCCGCCGCCGATAGTCGAACTCGTCGGAGTCGTCGCGCTTTCAAAATATGATTCCGCAACAATCTGCGGATCATAAACACCGCGCACCGATTTCAGATTAAACTCCGCAATCTGCACATCATTACGCGAAGCATCAATTTCGTTATTATTTTCCAAAGCCATCTGAATCGCTTCTTCCAAGGTCAGCGGCAATTGATTTGTCGAATCAACGCCGACACGCTCAACCGACACCATCGGGCGCGTTTCGCCCTGAAAGTTCGGCGCAATCGGCGGCACATCCGTCGGCAGTTCCGCCGGTGTCGGCGAAGGCACGGGCGAAGGCGTTGGAACTTGCGCCGCCATCGCCAACGACGTGAGAAAAATTATTGAAATTGTTATAAATACCCTTTTCATAGAACCTGTTTGTAGTTACGCTCTTAGACGGCTTCCCGTTCTTCATTTTCGTCTTCCGCTTTTTGCCTTCTGAAGACAGAACTACGAACTTTTTCTTTCAGTTTCCGAAACGGCGTTGCAATTTTTTGGAACAGCGTTGTTTGCTGTGCGTCGTCGAATAACGAATAGAACACCGGAACTGCCAACAACGTGAGAAGCAAACACATTGATTGTCCGCCGACAACCAAGATGCCGATTGAACGATTGGTCGCCGCGCCCGCGCCACTGCCCAAAGTCAAAGGAATCATTCCCGCGACAAGCGCGAGCGTCGTCATCAAAATCGGTCGCAAACGGTCGCGGTTAGCTTGAATAATCGCATCGTAACGATTCATCCCGCGTTCGCGCAGTGTGTTTGTATGGTCAATCTGCAAAATCGCGTTCTTCTTCACAATTCCGAACAGCAAAAGTATGCCGAGCGCAGAGAAAATATTCAAAGTTTGCCCCGCAATCAGTGTTGAAAGAAGCGCGAACGGAATCGAAAGCGGCAATGTGATTAAAATCGTAACCGGATGGATAAACGATTCAAACTGTGCCGCCAAAATCAGATACATAAACACGAACGACAGCAGAAACGCATACATAAACGATTGATAAGCGCGTTGCAATTCTTTCGATTGTCCCGTAACGCCCGCGGTGTATTCGGTCGGCAGATTCAACTCTTTGACATATTGTTCGAGCTTCGCCGCCGCGTCCGACTCCGATGCGTTCGGCGGCAAACTCGCCGAAACCGTAATCTGCCTTTGGCGATTCAGACGGCTGATTGATGCCGCGCTCAAGCCGTCTTCGATTTTCACCAACCTTTCCAAACTGACCGTGCCGCCGTTTGCCGATGTAACCGTAAAATACTGCAAATTGTTGCGGTCGCGCCGATATTCTTCCTTGGCTTGCAAAACAACGTCGTATTGTTTGTTGTTCTGGCTGAAGGTCGTGATGCGCTGTCCGGCGGCAAAAGTGTTGACGGCAGTTGCCACATCCCCTGCTTTGACACCCAAATCCGCCGCCTTGTTGCGGTCAATCGTGATTTGAATTTCCGGCGTTCCAACATCGTAAGAACTATCGGGATCGCGGAACGCCGGATCATTTTTCATCTTTTCAACCAACTGATTAGCGTATTGGTTGAGCTTGTCCATATCAGGACCGGAAAGATAATAGCCGATGCCCGAACCGCCGCGCCCTAAGCCGAGACTGCCCGAAATCGAAGACGAAGCCGAAGCGTTGATGCGGTAATCTTTCGATTGATATTTTTTGATGATCGCCCGCGTTCTGTTAATCAATTCGGCTTGCGAAAATTTGCGTTCGGCAACCGGCAAAAGACTGACATTGACGTTGCCCGAATTGCCTCCGCTATTGCCGAAACCGCCCGCTTGGACGAGAGTGCTTTTCACACCCGGAAGTTGTTCGCGCACGTCGCGGGCAATGCGGTCGAGAATGCTTTGCGTTGCCGAAAGCGAAGTTCCCTGCGGCGCACGAAGCGAAATCGAAAACGCCGATTCGTCTTCGTCCGGCAAGAATGCCATACCGACAAATTTATAGAGCGGGAC
>CALMEH010000162.1 GCA_937863115.1 uncultured Acidobacteriota bacterium | reverse complement strand
CTTGGAAAACGGCACGGCTTATATCACCGACATCGGAATGACCGGAAGTTACTCAGGGGTTATCGGTATGGAAAAAAATGACGTAATCGAACGATTTACAAAATTTCCTGCCCGACGTGCAGAACACGCCAAAGGCAATGTCTGGCTTTGCGCCGCCGTCATTGAAATTGACGAAGAATCCGGAAAAGCCCTAAAAATTGAACGAATACGCGAAACTTTGAATTACTAATCTTATTTTTACTTTTTACTTTTTACTTTTTACTTGCTATTTGCTCTCGGCTTCGAGTTGTTTTCTAATCTCTTCTTCCATTTTTGCGGATTCGAGCGCGAGCGGAAGCTGTTGTGATTGTGCAGAAAGTTTTTTAAGGGCGAGTTCGGTTTCGGAAAAATTCGTTCCGTGTTTGGCGGCGCGTTCAATCATCATCAAACGATTTTCCGATTCCGTCAACATTTCTTCGGCTTCGGCTCTAATACGATTGAGCTTTTTGAGATCTTCATCAAGTTCTTTTTGAAAATTTTCGATATTTTCGGTTCGCGCATATTTCAATTTTCCCAAACGACGATTCACGAGCATCATTTCTTGCTTTACAGATTTCGCAATCCGTGTCGAAGTCAGTCGCGCCGCCAGAGTTTCGCGGTAAGCATCACCGAGTAGAAGATTTTTTGTTTCGATTTCCTTTAACGAACGCTTTTCAGCGCCCGTCAATTCGTGCATAAACCATTGAACTTCATTGGCTTTTATGCCGTCAATCGCCAGACGTTCGCGCAAATCTTTGAGCCATTTCGAGCGGTGCATCATCAAACCAGCCGAAGCTACCAATCCGACAATAAATCCTCCGATTACTGACAAAACCAAAGGCAAAATCCAAATCGGACTTCCGACAATCGCTAAAACAAAAAAAATAATTGCCGGTATCAATGGCAAAATAATTGGAAGACTTACCGCCCCTATTTTCAGAGCTTTGTCTTTAGTCAAATCTTTTCGTGTTACCTCGTATCGCGGCTGTAATTCATTCATCTTTACCGAATTACAATACAAACTCTGCAAACTTAAATCAAATTTCGTGCATCAATAAATATGAAAAGCAAAAAGAAAAAATTTGAAATGGTAAAAAAAGCG
Source organism: uncultured Acidobacteriota bacterium (assembly GCA_937863115.1). Classification (GTDB taxonomy): domain Bacteria; phylum Acidobacteriota; class Blastocatellia; order Pyrinomonadales; family Pyrinomonadaceae; genus CALMEH01. The sequence goes on along the minus strand of CALMEH010000162.1, from coordinate 3,212 downwards.
CAATTTCAGCATAAGAAACTTTTTTCCTATTTCACTTTTTCACTTTTTCACTTAAAATTAAAAAGGTATGTCAAATTTCAAATTTTTTAAGATTTTCGGATTAATCGTCATCTTTTCTGCTTTTGCGGCGGCAGGTTTTTCACAAGAAAAAAAACCTAAAGTTCGAACCGTTACGATTCCGATTTCGATAAAATCGGATAAACCGAAAAAAGAACAACAATCCGAAGAATTTGTCGAAGCAGGAGAAATAATTGTTAAAGAAGACGGCAACGAGCAACAAATTTTATCAATCAAAAGTGTCAGTAACACTCCGCTTTCTTTGGCGATTTTGATCCAGGACGATTTGACATCAAACTTCAATCTACAACTCGATAAAATTGCCGACTTTATCCGTCAATTACCGAAAGGTTCGCGTGTGATGATTGGCTATTTGCGCGGCGGGAATTTGCAAACTAGACAAAAATTTACTGAGGATTTGGAAAAATCCGCTAAATCTTTAAGAATTGTCGTTGGTCGCGGCGCAGTTTCAGGGAATCCTTTTTCGGCAGTTGAAAGTGCACTCGGAAAATTTGACGCATTGCCGGCTGGAAGACGCGCTATTTTGTTGATTTCAGACGGGTTAGATGTAACAAACGGAACTGACTTCGCTTCGACAACTCAAAGCATCGAACTCGATCGCGCAATACTCAAATCCCAACGCAAAAGCATCGCTGTTTATTCATTCTGGAACGCGGCAACCAATACTGAAAGCGGAAATTCAATTTTAATTTCAGGTGGACAAGGCGCACTCAGCCGAATTTCCGAAGAAACCGGGGAACGCGCATTTTTTCAAGGCAATATTTCGCCGATTTCGTTCGAACCGTTTTTTAAAGATTTGACAAACTCGCTAAATCGCCAATTTGCCATAACTTATCTTTCGACAAATATGAAAAAAGGCTTTCACAAAGTTCAGGTTTTAAGCACGAATGAAGAAGTTAAAATCGAACATCCTAAAGGTTATTATTACAGGTAAAATTTAATCAATTCGCAAACCGCAGATCGAACAAACCCGAACATTTTCTTTAATCAGCAGCCCGATCCAAAACAGTGGAAAGAAAAAAATCAAAAGCGCAGCAAAGGTAATCCAGCCGCCCGTCGAAATTCTTCTGTCAAAACGCGGCATCATTGTCGTCGCGCATCGCGGGCAATGAAAATTGTAGGCAAGATTGTGATGTTGTTGATGAACAAGCGGTTGCGGTTGCGGCATCAACGGCGGCATTTGCGGAATCGGCGGCGGAATTGGTTGAGCTTGATTTATTTGTCGAGGTTTGGCTTCGGAAATCTGATATTCGTCAGTTTTCCAAGAATACGGACGCGGCGGCGCATATTCAAAATTTCCGCCTGTTTGCTGAGGCTGTTGCGGAATAAATTTCGTCCCGCAAAAACGGCAAAAATTACTCTGATTTGTATTGATTTGTCCGCAATTTTGGCATTGATTCATAAATTTAATAGATTTTTGTCTTTGTTTTTTGGACTTTGGATTTAAATCCGAAAGCCAAAGCCAAAAAAACCGAAGACCATTCTCAAAAACGAATCATATCAGAAAAAGTTCTCTATTCAAACAAGATTTTCTCGCCGGTTTTTATTGCTTGATAAACTGATTCAACCAACTCGACAGATTTGTAACCGTCAAAAGCCGTTACAGGCGGTTTTGTTCCATCAAGAATTGAATCAATAAATGCTTTATCTTCTTGCAAATAACCCCACTTTTCGTTTTTTTCAAGCATCTGACACCAATAAGTGTCAAAATTATGTGTTTTATGGTCGAAGCCTTTTGAATCGAAAAGCCGTTCCATTTCTTCAGTGATAATCGTGCGATGATGACAAAAAACTTCAATTCGTTCAAACGGAAAATGCCAGCTCGCGTCCGAACTCGATGCAAAAGTGCAGTGAAAGCCGTTTTTGAATTTGAAAATTACCGAAAATTCGTCCAATTCGGGATATTCGTGTTGCGAACCGTAAGCCGAAAATTCCGCAATTTCGCCGAATTGAAAACGCATCATATCGAAAAGATGAATCGTCGTTTCATACAAAAATCCGCCGGTTACGTTCACATCGCCTGTCCAAACAGGGTTTTTCAATTCGCCGCGATTCATTTTGATATGCGCCGAATGCGGTTCATCATTTGAAATCAATTCCTTCAATTTCGCATAAACCGGCGCGTAACGTCGATTGTGTCCGACCTGTAAAACTTTTGATGAATTATTCGCCACGTCGAGCAATTTTTTTGCGTTTTCAATGCCAATCGCAAAAGGCTTTTCGCAAAAAACGTGCTTTTCGTGCAAAATCGCGTCCGAAGCGATTTCGACGTGAGTTTTATTCGGCGTAGTTACCAAAACCGCTTCGCAATTTTCAAACAATTCTTCACGCGAACGACAAACTTTTCCGCCGATTGTCTGCGCGGTCCGCTCGGCTTTTTCCGGCACGACATCAAACAAAGCCGAAACTTCCGTCCGCGAATCCTGTGAATAAATTTGCCCGTGAACACTTCCGATATAACCTGTGCCGATAATTCCGATTTTGATTTTACTCATAATTTTATTGAACCGCAGAGACACAAAGACGCAGAGTTTTTTTCAAAACAATCTCTGCCTCTCCGCGTTTTTGGGATAAATTTATCTTACGCATTCGTTTTTTGAGAATTTAATTCTAAAACTTTCTCAGTTGCTTCTTTCGCTTTTTTGGCGACTTCAAACGGGTTTTCGTTCCAATATTCGGGGCGAAAAATCTCGATTGAAACCATTCGGTCGTAACCGATTTTGTCGAAATGCGCTTTGATTTCTTTAATGGGCAAAATCCCTTCGCCCGGATAAAGCCGATGCGCGTCTGTGAGTTCTTTTTTAGGTAAATTTTCCGCGTCGTTGATGTGAAAAATAAAAAGTTTATCGGGCTTCATCGAATCAATCGCTTCAAATGTCGAATTTCCGGCGTAAAAGTGAAATGTATCGAGAACATTTCCGATATTTTTACGATTTACTTTTTCAACAATTTTGTTGCATAAATCGAGTGTTTGCACCGAACAATCCGTTTGCCCCAAAAACTCGAAAGCAAGCGAAACATTGTGTTTTTCGGCAATATAGCCGAGTTCGTTTAAAACTTTGACCGATTCATCAATAATTTCCGCTTCGGTTGCGTTTTCCGGTAACTTCCCCGGCACTACAACGACATACGGA
>CALMEH010000161.1 GCA_937863115.1 uncultured Acidobacteriota bacterium | reverse complement strand
GTTTCGACTTTGATTATCCAAAGTTCGATCGGTCGTCCGTTGCGAGTGTCGGGAAGTTCTTTGCCAAAGGTGCTGACGACTAATTCTTTGCCATCGGGCGACCAAGACGGATGAAACCCGAAATCGGCAACACGCCGTGCATTTTCTCCCGTTGCACTTGCAACATAAATTCCGCGCACCCCGCCACGTTTCGAATGAAAAGCAATGCGCTCGCCGTCTGCCGAAAAAGTCGGTTGCGTGTCATCAGAGGGCGAATCTTCAGTGATACTTCGCGCTCGTTTGTCGCCGATACGTTGGGCGAAAAGGTCATAGTCGCCGCGCTCGGTTTTTGCCGCAAAAACGAACGATTTTCCGTCCGGCGCAAGCGTTGGAAAAATCTCTGTTCCGGCACGGTCGGTAAGCTGAACTTTCGTTGCCTGCGTCCAATCAACTGCGTCCGATTCCCTTTGACGAAAAATGAAATACCACGCGCCGAAGATCAAAAGCAAAAGTAAAAAGGCAAAAGGCAAAAAATATCTTCGCATTTTCGCATTTTTGCGTCTTTGCTTTAAAGAAATTTTCTGACTTGACAATGAATCAATCTCGCGGCGGACGCGCTTCAAATCGGCGCGTAAATCCGAAGCGGTTTGATAGCATAAATCCGCATCTTTTTCGAGAGATTTGTATAAAATTCTGTCTAATTCGCCTGAAACTTCGGCGTTCAGTGTTCCGGCAAGCGGCGGTTCTTCCGTTAAAATTGCTTGAAAAGTTGCTCGCCGCGATTCTTTTTTATACGGATTAAAGCCAGTCAAAAGCTCATAAAGCACAACGCCGACACTCCATAAATCGGTGCGATGATCAATATTTCCATCTGTAACTTGCGCGGGCGACATATAGGCGGGCGTGCCGATAATGATGCCCTTTGCGGTGTGGGTGAAATTGTCAGTTGCTTTTTTTTGAATGTCGCTGAGTTTTGCCAAGCCGAAATCAAGAATTTTTACATAACCATCAGGGCGCACCATAATATTTTCAGGCTTAATGTCGCGGTGAATTATTCCGGCGGCGTGAGCAACGGCGAGTGCGTCGCAAACTTGCAACATTACGGCAAGAATCTCGGCAAGCGATGGTTTTTCGCCGATTAATTCACGAATTGTTTTGCCTTCAACGTATTCGGTAGCGATAAAATTTACGCCGCTTTCGTTGCCGACATCGTGAATTGTTACGATATTCGGATGATTGAGCGCGGAAATGGCACGGGATTCCATCTCGAAACGCTTTAAACGTTCGTCGTTTGTCGTATATTCGGCAGGCAAAATTTTGAGGGCGACTTGACGATTCAGTTTTTCGTCAGTTGCCAGATAAATCTCGCCCATTCCGCCCGCGCCGATTTGTCTTTCGACGCGGTATGTGCCAAGATTTTGCCCGATAAAATTCCGTTCGATAACGACGGTTTTTTCGTCTGCCAGATTTTGTGCGGCAATGCCCATCGCTGATTTTTCCATAAAATCGGCGGTCGTGGTTGCTTTGAGGAGCTTTAAAAGTTTGTTTTTAAGTTCGCCATCGCCCTTCGTTTTTTTAGACAAAAACGCCTCGCGCTCGGTTTCGGGCAAATCCAGCGCGGCATCGAAAAGCTCGTCAATTTGTTTCCAGCGTTCTTGATTCACAGCATTTTTTTAACGCAAAGGCGCAAAGATGCAAAGTAATTAATTTAAAATCTTTGCACCTTTGCGTTAAAAATCTATTCCGACAATTCGCACAACAGCCAGGCTCGCGCTTTTTGCCATTCACGCATTACGGTTATGCCGGAAATATTTAAGACTTCCGCGGTTTCTTCGACCGTTAAACCACCGAAAAAGCGGAGTTCGACAATCCGCGCTTTGCGTTCGTCAACCTGCGCCAGCGATTGCAAGGCTTCGTCTAAAGCAATCAAATCAGCATCTTTTCCGGCAGACATCTGCAAAGCCTCGTCGAGCAAAAGATGTTCCGCGCTACTGCCTTCGACACGCGGACGTTGACGGGCGAAATCAACCAAAATACGACGCATCATACTTGCCGCTACGCCGAAAAAATGGGCGCGGTTTTGCCATTTAACAGCTTTCCAATCAATCAACCGCAGATACGCTTCGTTAATCAGCGCGGAAGTCTGAAGGACGTGATTTTCACGCTCGCGTTTCATATAGCCGCGAGCAAGGCGATGCAGTTCGGCGTGAACCATCGGCGCGAGTTTTTCCAAAGCAAACTCGTCGCCATCGCTCCAAGCCGCAAGCAGTTCGGTCAAATTTTCCGTGTTGGGCGATTTCATTTGAATAATAAATAGGTTGCGAAGTCAAATTTAGCACAAATAAAAAAAAACTGAAAATTTTCGACTCCAATGATAGTTTTCGCCCGATTGTTGCGCCTTAGTTTGTCGAGACAGTTGGAAGAGACTGTAAATTTATATTTAGGAGCGATAGAAATGAACTTAATACAAAAAACAAACAACAAATTTTCGATTTTTCTATTTTCGGCAATGTTTTCTTTAATGTTGCCTTTGGTTTGCGCCGCGCAGGGCAAAATTGCTTTCAGCAGTAACCGCAACGGCAATTACGAGATTTACAAAATGAACCCCGATGGGTCAAATCAGGTCAATTTGACCAACAACGCGGCGTTTGATTTCGAGCCGTCAATGAACGGTCACGGCAGTCGAATTGCTTTTTCTTCCTACCGCGATTTGAATCTGGAAATTTATGCGATGAACGCCGACGGGACAAATCAAATTCGTTTGACAAACAATCCGGCGAGCGATTTTGAACCGGCATTTTCGCGTGATGGAAGCAAAATCGCATTTGTTTCCAACCGCAACGGAAATTATGAAATTTATTCGATGAATTCCAACGGCACAGGGCAAATCCGTCTGACCAACAACCCCGCGATTGACCGCAATCCCGTTTTTAGTCCTGATGGAAACAAAATCGCGTTTGTTTCATACCGCGATGGAAATTACGAAATCTATTCGATGAACGCCGACGGCACGAATCAGGTTAATTTGACGAACGAACCGACTTCGGACATTGATCCGTCGTTTAGTCCTGTCGGCGGCAAAATCGCCTTTGCTTCCAACCGCGATGGCGGTTTAGAGATTTATAAAATGGATACGAACGGCGCAAATGTTGACCGTTTGACCTTTAATTCCGAATACGATGCACAGCCTTCGTTTTCACCCGACGGCAGTAAAATTGCTTACACCTCCAGTTTTTACAGTTCGTATCCCGAAACTGAAATTTTAACGATGGACGCGGACGGCGGAAATCAAGAACGTGCGACTTTTGCGGGTCTTAACGGCGAAATAAATGATACGCCATCGTGGGGCAGCAAGCCGCGTGATTTCAGTCTTTTAACGCTTTCCGATTTGCTCTCGCCCGATTCCGAACCGAATCGTGCCGTTGCGGGAAGCTATGTGGCGATTGATTTTCGTCTTGAAGGTTTCAGAGGCGACAATGTCTATAGTTCTGCGCCGACTTCGCAGCAGGTGAATTGTTTAAACAATGCGACGCTCGGTAGTGCCGAACCGATTAACCGAACACAGCCTAATGTCATTTATTACACCGGATTGGAATATTACTCGACAACGTGGATAACGCAATCGAATTGGCGCGGAACGTGCCGCATCGTGAATTTGCATTTAGGTGACGGCTCGGTTCGTCCGATAAGATTTCAGTTTTAATAAAAAAAAGCGGACAGCCGATGTGAAAAAGCGTCGGCTGTTCACAAAACAAAAAGGAGAAGAATTATGCCTATTTATATGAAAATTGAGGGAGTAACGGGCAGCGTCGAATCAAGTGGTAACGCGGGCGGATTGAAAAAAGGTTGGAACCGGGACGCTTGTATTAAACAACACAAATATGTATAGTGGCGGAATTCGTATTGCGGTGGGCGATTTAACTTCCGATACCGCGGACGGCATTTTAGTATCGAGAATTTCGCTTCCTAATTCGCCGTCGGAAGCGATTAATGCGCTCGCTCCGAATGCGGTCGTCAAAGCCAGAGCGTTATTTGAAGCGCAAAGAAGTTGGGTTACGTCGCTTGGTGTGGTCTTTTCGATCCCGAAAAAACGGCACTTCGGGGCAAACTTCGACGGTCAGATTTTTCCTAACCGACGGCAGCAATCAGATCGGCGTAACAGTCGAACTTGAAAACGTCTTGATAACCAATTACTTCATCAGCGGAGCAGGAGGCAACACACACGCGGTCAAACTTTTTTCTGCAAGACATATCGGATAAAGTAAAGAAGGTGCGAATAGATTTGTGAAATAAAACAAATTACGCCTTGAAAATGTCGGCGCGAAAATTGACAGTTAATTCGATTTGGCGTTGGAGGTTTTATGACGAGAGAACAAATAAATTTAGTCAAAACGAGTTTTGGGAAAATCGAACCGATTGCTGAAAAGGCGGCGGCTTTGTTTTATGCCAAATTGTTTGAACTTGATCCCAAACTGCGCGGACTTTTCAAAGGCGATGTTTATGAACAAGGGAAAAAATTGATGCAGGTCATTGCATACGCGGTCGAAAATCTCGAACAGATTGAAGAAATTATTCCGCAAGTTCAGGCGTTAGGAGCGCGACACGCTGATTACGGTGTCGAAGATGTTCATTACGAAACGGTCGGCGCGGCTCTTATGTGGACGTTTGGAAAAGCTCTGAGCAGGGAATTTACCCCGCCAATGAGAGAAGCGTGGGCGGCAATTTATAACCTGTTGGCAAAAACGATGAAGGAAGGCAGTCGCCAGCCAAACGGGAAAGAAAATTTATTGAATCATTGAAACAACGGAAATATCCTCAAAATGGCTCGGCGGTAAACTAAGTTTGATTTCCGTGCCTAAGAATTCTTGTGTGTCTTCAAAACTCATTGGTTTTGAAAAGAGATAGCCTTGGGCGACTTCGCAGTTGAATTTTTTGAGTTGTTCGAGTTGGATTTCTGTTTCAACGCCTTCGGCAATGACTTTCATTCCGAGACTTTGTGCGAGCATTACAATTGTTTGGACGATTTCGACATTGCTGTCGGCGTGTTTTATCGGTTCGATGAATGAGCGGTCAATTTTCAAAGTCGAAATCGGAAGCTGCATCAGATAACTCAAATTTGAATAACCCGTGCCAAAATCATCAATGTTAATTTCGATGCCGAGATCGCGCAGGTCGTTGAGCATTTTAACCGCCGTTTCCTTATGTTCGAAAAACACGGATTCGGTAATTTCGATTTTCAATCTATCCGCCGGAAAATCCGTTTCTTCCAAAATTTGTTTGATATTTTGCACCAAATTCGGCTGTTTAAATTGTTTGCACGAAAGATTGACGTTCAAAATCAACTCTTCACCGCCGATTGTATTTTCCTTCAAAAGCCGCATTTGCGAACACGCAAGCCGCATTATTTGCTCGCCGAGACGGTCAATTAAACCGATTTCTTCCGCCAAAGGAATGAATTTATTCGGTGTAAGCAAACCGAAATCCTGATGTTGCCAACGTGCAAGAGCTTCAAAACCCAAAACTCTGCCGGTCGCAATCGAATGAATTGGTTGATAAAAGAGGCAAATTTCATCACGTTCAACGGCGCGGCGCAAATCGTTTTCAATCTGTAAGGTTTCTTTGGCGGCTTTGAACATTTGTTCATCGAAAACTTCGTGTCGGGCTTTTCCGGCGCGTTTTGCCTGATACATTGCCGTGTCCGCATCGCGCAGCAGATCGGCTGATGTCGTGTGATTTTCCGAAGCGTGAAGAATGCCGATGCTTGCTGAACTATAAACTTCCTGACCGCTTAAATTAAACGGAACGGCAAATTTTTCTTTGATGCGTTCGGCAATATTTATGACTTCTTTTTCACGATGATTGCCTTTGACGAGAATCGTAAATTCATCGCCGCCGAGCCGTGCGACAATATCCGAAGGGCGCAAACAATCGCGCAAACGTTCCGAAATTCCAATCAGAAGTTGATCGCCCATTAAATGTCCGAGCGAGTCATTAACGATTTTAAAGCGGTCGAGGTCAATAAACAGAACACTGACTTTATAAAGTGGATTTTCCTGCGCGTCTTTCAGAGCGGTTTCAAGGCGTTGCAAAAAAAATGCGCGGTTCGGAAGTCCTGTGAGTGCATCGTGTGTGGCTTCATATTGCAATTTTTCTTCAGCCAGTTTTTTATCCGTAATATCTTGAATTTGAAAGATTAAATTCGATTGCTCCGATTCGCTCGCTGATGAAACACTCCACGATGCCCAGACGGTTTCGCCGGTTTTGTGAATATATCTTTGCTCCATTTGATAATTGGCGATTTTTCTCGTGGCAAGTTCGTGAATTTTAATCAGTGTTGTGCCTAAGTCTTCTTGAAAAAGCATCGAATGAAAATCGGTAGCAAGAAACTCTTCTTCCGTATAACCCAAAATTTGGCAAAGCGCGTGGTTTACCTTAAGCCAACTTCCGTTTGGCGCAACCAATGCGATGCCGATTGGCGCATAGTCAAAAGCACTGCGGAATCTTTCTTCGCTCTTTTTCAGCGCGGCAGATTGTTTTTCCAAAATTTCGGCGTGTTGTTCGGCTTGTTCAGCTTGCGAAGTTGCCATTTCAACATTTTGGAGATACATCCGATATGCCAGATAAACGAAGAAAATTACCGGGAAAGTAGCGATTACAACGCCGAACCCGACATGGTCGTTTAACTGAATCAATGTTCCCGCGCCCAATGAACCGACTAGATATGTCAGAAAAGTCCAGGCATATTTAGTTTTCCACACTTCCCAAAGCGGTGTTCCGGTTTTTAATGAGCCGTAAATAGCAGTCAGCGAGGTGTTGGCAATGAATTGCGTCAACATCATTACGCATAAAGCGATGGCGAAACTGTCGAAATCCTCGCTCTGTCCGTGCAGTTTGCTTTCGGAGTAAAGACCGGAAATATATAAAACGGCATAGACGACACTTGTTGAAAGTGCCATTGCCGCCGCATTGAAGAAAACAGTAATTTTTTTATTGCAAAAACGCCACGACGAGAAAAAAGCCTCAATTGCTGATAAGAAAACGGCGATTTCGCCGCCATATAATAGAAGTGCGAAAAAGATGAAAACGTCAGAAACAGCAATGTGCGATTTGAATCTCGGAATTTCGAGAGTAATCCGCGAACCAAAACCAATGGTCAGCGCAAAAAGTATAAAAAATTTATAATCAAGTTTATAAAATGGGAAATTTACGGCACACACGGTAAGACAAACTAAACCTACGAATAGGATTAGACACATAAAAATATTTGTCTTTGTTTGTTCGTTCATAACCGTTTGTATCGAGTTTTCAGGTTAATAAGCTTGCAGGAGGAAAGTTTATTTTTCGTTGATTTTTAGAGAAAATTGAGCCGGACTGCAAAAGAATAGAGGAAGATTCAGTAACGAATCCTCCTCTATTATGAACAATTTAAAGGCTTTTGTCCATCATTATTTTTATTAAACAAAAATGGTTAAGCAAGAATCGGTATTCTTGAAACCGGCTTTGGCAAATGC
>CALMEH010000160.1 GCA_937863115.1 uncultured Acidobacteriota bacterium | reverse complement strand
AATAACAAGATGATTTGTAAGAGAATAAAAACAATGACAAACGAAATTTAAAGAAAATATGACGAGCGGGAAATTCGTGAAACTTTGCGCGGTGTCTTGGAGGACGAAGGTTTTGAAGTTGAAACCGCCGCGACGGGCGAAGATTGTTTGAAATCAGTTGAAACGACGAATTTTGCTTGTATTTTGTTAGACATTTGGTTGGGCGACGGCATTGACGGACTCGAAACTTTGAAAAAATTGCGCGAAAACGGCAACGATTCTGCTGTAATTATGATTTCGGGACACGGAAATATCGAAACCGCCGTGAACGCGACAAAACTCGGCGCATTTGATTTTATCGAAAAACCTTTGTCGCTCGAACGCACGATTTTGACGGTTAAAAATGCGATTCGTCAGCGCGAATTAGAGCGCGTTAATGAACAATTACAAAAAGATTTAGCCGAAGAATATGCGATGATCGGAGATTCGATTGCGATGCGTGCGTTGCGGAAACAAATTTCAATCGTCGCGCCGACCGACGGCAGAGTTTTGATTTCGGGCGAATCGGGAACGGGAAAAGAACTCGTCGCACGCGCAATTCACGCGCAATCGCGTAGGAAAAACGCGCCGTTTGTCGAAATAAATTCCGCCGCGATTCCCGAAGATTTGGTTGAATCAGAACTTTTCGGACATACGAAAGGTGCGTTTTCGGGCGCGTTGACGGCGAAGAAAGGGAAGTTTGAAATTGCCGATAATGCGACGCTTTTTTTAGACGAAATCGGTGATATGTCGCCGCGTGTGCAAGCAAAAATGTTGCGCGTTTTGGAAGAACAACGCTTTGAACCTGTCGGCAGTAATACGCCGTTAAAGGTTGACGTTCGCGTTATTTCCGCAACCAATAAACCGCTTTCCGGCTTAATCGAAAACGGCGATTTTCGCGCCGATTTGTTTTATCGTCTGAACGTCATTCCGTTTCAAATTCCGCCGCTTCGAGAAAGATTGGAAGACGTGCCGCTTTTGACCGAACATTTTAATAAAAAGTTTTCGCTTTCCTACGGTAAGAAGTTGAAAGATTTTACAGCCGAATCAATCGAAGCCCTGCAAAATTACGCTTGGCTCGGCAACGTCCGCGAACTCAAAAACACGATTGAACGCATCGTGATTATGGTCGAAAAACAAAAAATCTCGGCGGAAGATTTGCCGAAATTTAATCTGACGGACGAACCGCCGTCGTCGAGTTTTCGCTTTCCGTCGTTCAAAGACGCAACCGACGCATATCAGCGCGAATT
>CALMEH010000159.1 GCA_937863115.1 uncultured Acidobacteriota bacterium | reverse complement strand
TTGCCGGAAAACCGCCTTGGGGCGGTTCCGGCGTGAACGGATTTAGGCGATTATAAGTTTGTTTCGACATATTTTGAATAACGAAACCGCCGACAAGAAAGCCGATAATTAACAGCAGAATACCGAACAAAAGCAATTTGTTCCTTAATTTTATCGGTGGTTTTGCGTCGGCAAAAGGCGTTGCCGATTCGCGTTGTGTTATTTTCAGTGGCTGTGGCGACGTATTTTCTCCCGCCGCGTCGAGATGCGAACCCAACGAATAAAGTTCTTCTTCCGACACCTTGCGCCCGAGTTTTTTCTCCAAATCGCTTTTTGCCGATTGTTCTTCAATGGCTTCCTTTGCCCCGCGAAATATAAATCTTAATAATCCCATCTGTTTTTCTCCGGTTTAATTTGAATAACCTGCGGAATCTTTTTATTCCTTAATATCTATATGCGACATTTTCGAAAAAACCGGCTCAAAAAAAATGAATGGGAAAATTATATTACTGCTTTCGATTGCGAACATTTGGATTTCCCTGCACAAAATTTGGCGGACGAATCGGTTGCGGCGGTCGAATAGTAATTGTTTTCGTGCCTTGATTTGACAGATTTTGACGGCGGAAATTGTAAAAACCGTAAGGAAAATAATTGTAAAAAAGCGGGCGAACCGTGCGGCGATTGTTGACGGTTACGTTTTGGATTAAATAAATCGGTTGCGGTTTGGCGGCTTCGCGTTCAATTTTTTCGCGTTCGAGCCGCGCCGCGAGTTCGGAAAGTTCGCGCTGGTCTTGTTCGTTTTGTTTTTGAAGTTGCGCCGGCGAAGGAAGTCCGAGCCGTTCATAATTTTCGGCGTAATCTTTCTCCGCCGCCAGACGTTTTTGACGATACTTTTCCAAATCGGCGTTCGTAATCGTTTTCGTTTGTGCGAATGCCGAAGCCGTAAAAGTCAAAATCAAGATAAACAGCAATCTTTTATTCATTTTATTACACCTCTTTCAAAATTATTTTCGGCTTTTTTAATCAGAATTGTCAACAAAAAAATCTTTGCGAACTTCGCGCCTTTGCGGGAAATTGTTTTTCTCTCGCAAAGACGTAAAGTTCGCAAAGATTTAAAAACCGAAAGCCAAACCGATTCGCACATTTCTGCCGACGGTTCGGAAACCGTTTTCGTAATATTCGTAATCGAAAAGATTTTCAATCGTTCCGAAAAGACGTAAATTTAATGAATCTTTTCGCATCTTGAATGTATAACCTGCCGTCAAATCGGCGCGGCGATTGCCGTCGAAACGATAAACGTAAGTGCGAAAAACCGAATTCGAGAAAATCGGCGCGAGATACGAACTCGTTCCGACAAAATCGAAATTTACCCAGAAATCTTTAAATCTTTGCGTTGCCGCCAAAGTAAATTGATGATTGGGAATGCCGAGCGTCGAAATGTTTCGATTGCCCGTAATTTGCGGCGTGCGCTGATCGCTGTTCGTGAAAGTGTATGACGCGAAAATGTCGGTCGAACTCGCCGCTTTGACGTTTGCGCTAAATTCGCCGCCGCGTGAAACACCGCCTTTCGTGTTCAAATATCCGCCGAAAGGTCTTGGCGTAGTGCCGATATTTGAAACGATATTTCCGTAACCGACGGTTTCATCGAGTTGTGTGTAAAAATAAACTGCCGACAAACGCGCACGATTTTGAAAAAGATTTTGTTCGATTCCGAAATCGAACGCAACCGTTTTTTCCGGTTTCAAATTCGGATCGCCAAGCGCAATAAATTCGCTCGAAAACGAACTGTAAAAAGTCCCGAATCTTTCATAAAGCGACGGCACACGATAACCGTTGCCGACGTGTGCGCGAAGTTTTGTTTTTGTCTGTTCGATAAAATATGAAACCGCGCCGTCAAACGTCAAAGCGTTCGGCGGATTTTCCAAATTCAAATTCGCGTAAGGCGCGTTATTTGCACTGAAAGTCGGAAGTTTGAGATTGAAAAATTGAGCGCGAAAACCACCCGCAATTTGCAGTTTGCCGTTCATCAAACTAACCAAATCTTGCGCGAAAATCGTATTGCTCGATTGTTTCGCACGAGTAAAAAAATCGCCTGCGCCCGTCGGCGTAAAACCGTTGTTGCCGTATTTTTCGGCTTCAAATTCGTAGCCGAAACTTACTTGATTATATTTTCCGGCAGTCCAATTAAATTTGCCGTTCGCGGTCTGAATCGTGCCGTCGAAAACACTCGTCGAAGCCGATTGAAAACCAACGCCCAAAATGCCGTTTTCGTTTTTGCGCGAAGTTTTCAAGCCCGAATAAAAACCTTGAAACGTCAAATTTTTATTGATGATTTGCGTCAGAACGATTTGACCGTTAAAAAATTTCGAATTCTGAAAATTGTCCGCATCGTTCGCGTCAAAAACAAAATTCACGCCGTTCATCGCATTGAGAATTGTCGCATTATTCGCAGGCAAAGTGCCGAATGTCTCTGGGCTTGAATTCAAACGAACAAACGCATCAGAAACAAAAAATCTGGCTGAAATATTGGTTTTTGCAAACGGATTGTATTCGATGCGCGATTGAAAATTCGTATTGTTTGCATCGTCTTCATCGTCAATTCCTTTCGTAAAAACCGTGCGCGAAACGCCGAGATTGAAACCGAATTTTTCCGTTCCGTAAGAAGTATTTCCGCGAAAACGTCCCAAACCTAAACCGCCGAACGCGCCTGAAAAATTGCCGTGCCAACCGTTTTGCGGTTTCGGCGTTTGAAAATCAATCGTGCCGCCGATGGCGTTCGTGCCGTAAAGCGAACTTCCCGAACCGCGCAAAACTTCGATGCGCGAAACACTCGTTAAAGTAAAATCCGACAAAAACGGCGAAGCATCGCCCGTAATCGCCGAAGCATCTCGAAAACGAATTCCATCAATCAAAATCGCCGTGTCCTGATTTCGCAAACCGCGAGTTTTTATCGTCGCCGTGCGCCCGAATCCGCCGAGTTGCTGAACCCGAAAACCCGGAATCGTCCGCAAAGAATCAACCAAAGAAAAATCCGCACGTTCGCGCATTTCTTGTCCGTCAATGACGTTGACAGTTTTGGAAACTTCGTCAATCGTCTGATTTTTATCCGCCGAAACGGTTACATATTCGCGTATAGGGTTATTAATTCCTTGACCTAATGAATGTAAACTCTCGAATTCCAAATTAACTCCAATAGTTTCAGAACTAATAACCACAATTTCTTTTGATACACTTTGAGCGCGAATTCTTCCTTCAATCCGGTAGTTTCCCGCCTTCACATTTCGGAAAACAAATCTGCCGTCAGAATCCGTATCTGTGGTCATAATAGTTCCGTCACTTTTTATTAACTGAATTTCATGATTAGGCACTATTTGATTAGAATCTATAACGATTCCTGTAACGGTTGCGCCCATTTGTGCTAAAACACCAATTGTCAAAAAACAAATTAAACTTAAAATCTTTAAAATTTTCATATATTTCCTTTTCCGCCCAGCGCGGAAATTGGTTAAGTGCCACAACAAACGCGCAAGATTTTCTGACTTTGTTTGATTTAGGATTTAGGATTTAGGATTTAGAAGAAATTCAATCCTAAATCCTAAATCCTAAATCCTAAATCAAACTTACAGTTGCGTGGGCAGTCGCGGATTTTCACCGCGTTCCCTTGCATCGTTTGTTTTTTAGATGGTCTTTGGTTTTGGGCTTTTGGTCTTTGAAAACAAAAATCGAAGACCTAAGACCAAAAACCAAAAACCGTTTTCAATAAATTGCCGTAACGCGCCTTTTTTTACTCAAAGGATTTTCGTCCAGCAACACTTTTACGGCGAAAACTTCTAATAAATTTTCTTCCGTTAAAACTTTTTCAGGCAAACCGCTTGCCGCGATTCGTCCGTTTTTTAATAAAATGATTTCGTCGGCAAATTCGGAAGCCAAATTCAAATCGTGTGTGATGATAATTGCCGAAGATTCGCACGTTTCGCATCTTTCGCGCACGAGCCGGAACATCATCGCTTGATGCGCCAAGTCAAGATTTGCGGTCGGTTCGTCAAGCAATAAAATTTTTGCTTGCGTTGCCAAAGCCCGCGCTAAAACGACTCGTTGCCGCTCGCCGCCGGAAAGCCTGTTCATCAAACGCGATTCGTAATTTTTCAAATCGCATAGTTCCAAACAACCGAGCGCAATCTGCAAATCTTTTTCGGTTTCCCAACCGAAAGCCGC
>CALMEH010000158.1 GCA_937863115.1 uncultured Acidobacteriota bacterium | reverse complement strand
AATTTTACTCCTTTGGGGCGGAAGGAGGATTCAAAATTTCCTAAAAAAACCGCCCCCCGCCACTGCTCTTGCCTTAAAAAAGAGAATCGAGGAAATCAAAGAACAATACGACTACATTTTTATAGATACACCGCCATATGACGGAACGGTGCAGGAAAGCGCACTGATGGCGACCGAATATGTCATTTTGGTTTATCAGGCAAAGGCAATGGGTTTGGAAGGGCTACAGGAAACGGCGGATACGATTGAAAATATCAGGGAAGAAGCCAATCCAGAACTGAAAATTCTCGGAACAATTCTGAATCAGTATAAAAGCCGAACAGATTTGGCAAAAGAAGCGAAAGCGTTTTTGTTGCAACATACGGAATTAATTGCCGAGGTTTTCGAGCAAGCAATCGGCGATTACACGGCGATTGAAAGAAATCCGATTGAAAAATTGCCGGTTACGATGTCGCATCCATCAAGCACGGCGGCGGAACAAGTCAGATCGCTGACCAAAGAAATAATGAAAAAGTTAAAGTCAGCCGAAAAAAAAGCTAAGTCAAACGGAAACTTGAAAAAAGGAGCTAAAGTCTAATGAGTAAAAGAAAAACCGTGATTGAACTGCAAAGTAAGCCTGAAAATAAATCTGTTCGGCGAATAATTGAAAAAACAAAGCCGGTCGAATTTGCTCCAATTAGCCCGATTGCTACAAAGACAGAACAAGAACAACCGCCACAAGAATCGAATGTAGAGCCGAGCGAAAAAAAAACGTCAAACGATGAGCAGACAAAAACAATTCAGGCTCAAAATCAGGCAGTAAAGCAAAAATTAACTAAAGGAAACTCCGTCGTTAGTCCGAAGCCAGCCAAAAATGAAGCCCAAAGTATTTCTAAAGAATCAAGCCGGACAGGAATTGGAGTCAAAGCACAAGTTGAGCGTTTGCGAATTTTTCAAGCTAGCACGCCGGTTACGCGAACAACAACGAAATTTCAAAAAGCGGCGATTGTGGTCAGAGGCGAAAATGGAAAACAGTTGATTGAATTGAGTTGGCGCGACCAGATGAATGAAAAAACCAAAGACATTTGGGATTATCTTTGCCTTCAATTCGTGCAAATTGGAGAAGAGCAAACAATAAACGAAATTTCAATTCGCAAACGGGATATTCTGGCTGGTTCAGGTGTCAAATCCGACCGGACATTTATCAGTGCGATTTATACTTTGGAAGATATGGGGTTAATTGAAGTCAAGAGGCTTTCGGGAAACAAAGAAGGAAACATTTATATTTTGACCGAAGAGGGAAGCGAAGAGATTGAAAGTTACCAAAATTCGAGCATCTGAAAATTAAAAAAGAAAAAACAAGCGGTTGATAAAGCTCGAAAAAATGATGAGTCAACCGCCAATGGAAACAAAGAAACAAAATATCAATCCAGATTATCAATTCTGTTTTGAAACAATAATTGACCGGATTGATATTGAGAAGAAACCGCTGACGAATCGGGAACTGCTCGAAATTTGCCATCCCGTCGCCGATATTCTAAACGGCAAATCAAATCCGCACCACGCGCACGAAATTGCGGAAGGCGCCCTGAACCTATTGATCCGAAGAAAATACGCTAAAAATTTACTTACTGCCGAAAATCCGGCGGAATCAGCCCGAAGTTTGCTCAAACCGCTGATTTCGCGTCTGCCGACGCAAACTTGGCGAAGTCAGGAACAAGCCAGTTGGCAGCAGTTTTCAACGCCACCGACTATTGCATTTCTTTTGGCTTACTTGTTGAATTTAAGTGAAAACGAAGAGGTGCTTGAACCGTCTGCCGGAACGGGCAATTTAGCCGTTTGGACGAACGGATATAACATAAAAATTCATACCAACGAAATAGATTCACGCCGGCGTTTTCTGCTTGAACAAATAGGTTTTGCGCCAACACCTTACAACGCCGAATTTATCAATGATTTTCTCTCGCCGGAGACTTTACCAACTTGTGTTTTAATGAATCCGCCGTTTTCGTCGAGTGGCGGACGCACCAAAAACAATTCCAGTAAATTCGGTTTCCGCCACGTCGAATCGGCTCTTGAAAGACTGAAAAAAGGCGGCAAGTTCGGCATTATTTTAGGCGAAGCAGGTGGACTCGACACTAAGACCGGAAATGATTTTTGGCGAAGACTCTCAGATAGAATCGAAGTCAAATCAATCATTAAAATTGACGGGCGCGAATACTATAAAAACGGAACAACAGTTGACATCAATCTGATTAACGGCAGAAAACTACTGGAAACTCGGACCACCGACTGGAATCAGGCATTAAATAAAATCATCAACATTTCTGCAAGCAGCGTCGAAGAAACATTTTCAAAAGCTGACAAATTAAATCTCCGATTCGATTACTAATCCAAACCACAATGCAAACTAATCTAACCGAAACGCAAAATCCGGCGTTTGAAGCTGTGAACTTTGTTCCAAGAGCAATTGAAGCGAATCCCTTAGAAACAAAGGAAGTAGATAGAAAAAAAGGCGAAAATGAACCGCTGATTTATCAACCGCATTGGATTTCGGGCGGCGCGAAACATCCCGGTTTGATTGTCGAAACGCCAGGATTAGCAAATGTCGCCCCGCCGCCGATTACTTATCGCCCCACTTTGCCGCACAGTTTAAACAATCTTGGGCTAATTTCGGAGGTTCAATTCGAGCGCGTCATTTATGCCGGACAAGCCCACGAACAAAGATTGGCGAACGGTGCAAGAGCCGGAATTTCCATCGGCGATGGAACGGGAGCGGGAAAGACTTCATCTCTAGCGGGAATCATTTTAGACAACTGGTTTCGCGGGCAGAGAAAGACAATTTGGTTTTCAGTCAAAACCGATTTAATTGAAGCAGTCCGCGAGGAGTTTGAGCGATTAGGTTTCAAAATCCCGATTCGACTCATCAATGACTATACGCCGGAACAAAATATTCTGCTCCGTGAAGGAATCATCTTTTGCACTTATAAATCGCTGATCGCCAAATCGAAAACAGGCGAAAAACGAATTGACCAAATTATGCGGTGGCTAGGAAGCGAAGGTTTAGAAATCTTTGATGAAGGTCATCGTGCCAAACACGCTTTTGCCGATGAAAACGGCAAAGCGACGCAAACCGGACAGGCGGTTTTAGAAGTCCAAGACCCGCATAAATATCCAAACATGCGGGTCATTTATTCATCTGCAACCGCCGCCAGCGAAGTTCGGCATCTGGCTTATCAAATCCGTTTGGGTTTGTGGGGAGAAGGAACTAGTTTTCCGCTCGGCTTCGCGCAATTTGCTGAAGAGATTGAAGCGGGCGGAGTCGGCGCAATGGAAATGGTCTGCCGCGATCTCAAAGCAATGGGCAGATATTTTTGCGGAAACTTGAGTTACGGCGTTGATCCCGATTCAGGTTTAGCAGTCGAATACCGCGAAGTCATTCACCCATTAACGCCCAAACAACGCGAAATGTATAACAATATGGCGCGGGCGTGGCAGGAGGTTTTAAAGAATTTTAACCGCGCTCTCGACATTACGAATTCGAGCAAAATATCGCGCCGTTATGTCGTCGGGCAGTTCTGGGCAGAGCATCAGCGTTGTTTCCGCAACTTGATTACCGCGTTCAAAGTTCCGACCATTATTCGAGAAATCGAAAATGCGCTCGGACAGCAGCAATCTATTGTCGTTTCAATCACCGGAACGGGCGAAGCTCAAACGAAGAAACAAATTAGCCGAGCGATTGACGAGGAAGAAGCGATTGACGATTTGGATTTCAGTCCGCGCGAAACTCTGTCACGGCTTGTCGAAAACTGCTTTCCGACTAAAGTTTTTCAGGAAGAAACTGACAACAACAGCGGGACGACGGTTTATGTTCCGGTTTTGGATGCAAACGGACAGCAGATTGAAAGCCGCGTTGCGCTGGAACTTAAAAGGGAATTGCTCGACAGGCTTTCACTTTTGGAAATTCCCGAACACCCGCTTGATCAATTGGTCAATTATTTTGGGACGGAGAATGTCGCGGAGATGACCGGGCGCAAGAAACGATTAATAAAAACGCTTTCGGGACGATTTGAATACCGCGCCCGCCAGATTCCGGGCGTTCCGAATCGTCTGATAAATCTTCACGAGAAAAACTGCTTCCAAAACAAAGACAAACGAATTGCGATAATGTCCGAAGGTGCTTCGACGGGCGATTCACTTCACGCGAGCCGCAA
>CALMEH010000157.1 GCA_937863115.1 uncultured Acidobacteriota bacterium | reverse complement strand
AAATCCCGAAACATTGCGATCATCCGGCAACCATTGGTCGAACTCGTCATTAAAACGGTCAATATTGCGGGCGACGTTAAAGCCCCACATTTTACCTTTTCCGGCGGTATAGCGCAGAGATTTGAACGGAATTTTGACTTCGACAGCCCAACCCCAATCGTGAATTGCGCCCTTCGATTCCATGACGATGTCAACCGAAAAATCCGCACCGCGTCCTTCGGTAAAAATTCCGTCTTGCTGAATTCCGAGCGGATTAAAACCGAGAATATATGCGCGGCGTTGGTCATTGTATGTGTCGAGCCACATCCGCACATTGTCTTCGCCGAAAACTTCGTCGCGCTTGGCAACCGTGGCACGGATTTTATCCTTTTCGTCCCAACATTTAAAGGCAACGTAAAGATTTTTTTCGTCATAGACGACATAAACTTCCGTCGGTTTCGACGGCGCGGTATTATTGCCCGGATTCGTTTGATAAAAATCCTTGAAAACGGCGGCTTGTTTCCAAATCTCGTCCTCTATATTTCCATCAATAACGGGTGGTGCAACAGTTTTCGGAATGGTTACGGGTTTGGCTTTTTCAGCCGGAATATCTACTTTATTAATGCCCGAACTTGTTTTCGTAACCTCACTGACTTCCGAGTTTGTGCTGCTTTGCGTATTTGTTTGTGCTTGGATATAAATTGAAAAAAATATAATGACAAGCAAAGCATAAAACTTCTTCATAGCTTACCTCTCTGGAGAAAAATGAATTGTAATTATAAAAGAGAATAGAAATTATCTACATTTGACTCAAACGCAATTTAAGTCAAATTGTTTCAATTATTTTAGGAGTTTTGTTTATTAAAACGAGTGCAGAAACACGACCGTAAGCAAGTATGCCGAATTCAGCCTTTTACACGATTTCTGACGGTCGAATTTCTGCTCTTGATTTTATGATTTCAACAGTTTGGCATTACGGACAAAAACTTGTCCGTCAGCAGCAATAATATTGTATTTTGCGTCGCCTTTTCCGATGCGCCAGTTCATTTCGTCTTCGTCATCACGGACAAGATCAAAACCTTGTGCTTCGAGTTCAACGTCGGAATTAAACGTTGCGCTCACGCTTTCGGGCAGAGTTAAAACGATTTTGCCTTCGTTGGTTTGTGCCGAAAGTTTTTGAAAATCACCTTCCAAATCCATTTCACCGCAATCGGTTTGCGAGATGATTTCGCCTTTGAAACCGATAACGCGCACTTTTCCTTCATCAGTTTTGATATTTAATTTCCCTTCCGCATCGCGCACATTGACGGGTAAATTTGCCCCTGTCAAATCAATGTCGCCGGAAACACCTTCGAGCCGTATTTCGCGGTTAGTTGCGACTCGGAGATTCGACTTTTTTGGCACAAATACCTCAATCACAACGCGGTTCAAATCATTCTGGAAATCTGCCGATTCTGGATTTATGACTTTGATTTCGACCGACGATTCGGAATTTTCCGTTTTCACATCCAAAGGGCTTTGCAGACGGTTTCTCGAAATTTTCGTAATCGTATATTTAACCTCTTGTTTGTCCCAGCCACGAATATTGACGTTGCAATTTGGGGCATCAATTTTGACTTTCGGTTTATCCTTTACAGCAAATGAACCGTTTTTGCGTTCAACCGACGAAGAGCCGCGCGTAAAATCCATTTCCGCCATTTTAACTTGCATTTCCTGTTGTTTGGCTTGTATTTTATCTTGAATTTCCTGTTGTTTGGCTTGCATTTTATTAAGGGCTTCTTCGGACATTTTCGGCACAACAATGATTTGCGAATTGATACGTTGGGAATCAAGAATTGCCGCCGCAACTTCTTTATCAACTTCTTTTATCTCTTTGTTCATTTTGCTGACAGAAACATTTTTGTCATCGTCCCAATCTTCGTCGTCTTCAGATTTTTGCGGCAAAAGATTCGTTGCCGGATTCAGATTTTTGCCGTCTTGTTTGCGTTTAATCGAAAGTCCGCCGTTGACGCTGTTGAGCCGAATTTGCACATCGCCGTTGCCGACTTTGCCGTAAAGATCGCGCCCGACATATTGACCTTTGCGGACAGGCAAGCCGAAATCGTTTGAAATATTTCCGTTGACCGAATCGGCGCGTAAAGTCGCATTCGCATCAGACGGAATTGTTAAATTAACTGTTCCGTTGACAGTGTTTAACGAAATCTTGCTACCTGTTTGAAGCTGATCGAAAACGGCTTCGACTGTGCCATTAACGGTTGAAAGATTCGCCGCGCCGCGCAAATTTGTCGCTCTGACCGTGCCGTTGACCGCAGAGGCTTTTGTCGTGTTGTTGGCGTTCGTGATGCTGATTGAACCATTTACAGTTTCGATTTCATTCAAAACCGCATTTTTCGGAACGGTTAGACGATATTGAACTTCCATCCGTCCGTTATTGCGCCAATTATTGCCGCCTTCGCGTCGCCAATTATAATCGGTTTCGACGCTGAAAGAATCGGGCTTTGAATCAATTTTTACTTCCACTTCCGCCAGACGTTCTTTCGTGTCAGCGATTTTCGTTACTTCGAGTTTTACTTGATTCGCGTCCCAAGTCTCAATCGTAATCGAGCCGTTGACATTTGAAACGCTGACGCGCCCATTGGCGTTCAAAGCGTAAGTTTGTTCAAATTTTTCTGTTTCGTCTAATTTGACGATTGTTGTCGTGTTCGTATCGCCGTAATTTGCCGTATTTGTCGGCGCATTCGGCACATTGCCTTCGGATGAAAAAATCAATCCGGCGAAAATTATCGTGTATAACCAAGACATAATTGCATTCTCCTAAGTTCGGAATTTTGTATAAATTAATTGGGCAGAATTTCCCTGTTCTATTCGTAAAACACCACACCGATTTTTTTTGTGACATTTTTTTTCAGATTTATTTTTAAGACTTTGTTAATGCCATTTTTCAAAAGCCTGTGTTAAACTGCATATTTGATGCGAATTTGATTGAATGAATCAGCCGAATAATAATAAAGACAACCAGCTTTTAATTCCTGAACATCTGACGAATTTACTTATTTAGTCGGATTTGGTAGTTTTAGACGTTGATTGACACGCTATTTTACGGAGAACAAAATGAAGTTAAAACAAACGCGATTGCACATTTTGCACAAGGCTGAGAATTTGAGCCATCACGCAAAAACCGGCGTTTCTCTCCATTGTCATACACAATTTTCCCAAGAAATGCTTGATTTTATTCCGCATTACGCGGAAAGCATCCCGATCGTCAGGTATTTTTGGAAACGTGAGCGAGAAAAATTTAATAAACGTGAAGGCAAAGATTGGGATTTTTCCAGCGCATATTGGTCGCCGCCGCTGACACCGACGGACGTTTTCAATATCGAGAAAAAACAAATAAATGATGCCGGTTTGGACGAAATAATTTCAATCACAGACCACGACAGCATTGACGGATACAAACAAGTTCACAAGGAACACGATAAAAAGAAAGCTCCGATTTCGCTCGAATGGACAGTTCCGTTTGAATTCGGATTTTTCCACGTCGGTATTCACAATTTGCCAGAAGACCGTGCGATTGATTTGACGAAAACTCTGCTCGATTACACTTTCGGCGAAAATCCGACAAACGAAAAATTGCACGAGCTTTTTGCAATGCTCAATGAAATTCCACAGGTTTTAGTAATTTTGAATCATCCGCTCTGGGACATCGAAATGGTCGGCAAAACGCGGCACAACATTTTACTGAGAAATTTCTTGAGCGAACACAGCCATTGGCTTCACGCGCTTGAAATCAACGGTTTCCGAACTTGGTCCGAAAATAAAGCCGTGATTGAAATGGCGGAATCTTTTGAAATTCCGATTTGCACGGGTGGCGACCGACACGGTTGCAAACCGAATACAGTAATAAATTTAACAAACGCCAAAACTTTTGAGGAATTTGTTGATCAAGTCCGCACCGATAAACACACGGAAGTCGTTTTAATGCCTGAATACAAACAGCCACTCAAATCGCGCCAGATGGCATCTTTCGGCGAAATTATCAAAGAATATCCGCATTTCCCAGAAAACCGCCGTCGTTGGTTTGACCGCGTATTCTTCGATCTCGGCAAAGGCGATGGCTTAAAATCGCTTTCCGGCTACGGTTGGAAAAATGGCGGTCCGCCGTGGCTTCGCGCCACAACAAATATTTTCGGATTCGCCGGAAGTGCGGCAGTTCGTCCGCTTTTCGAGATCTTAAGAAAAAGAAAAGACCGCGTGCCGAAAGATGTCAATAAAACAGACTTCGAGATTTCAAACTCGGAAGAATTTATCGGAAAACTTTCGTCAGACGCGATTTAATTTAAAGGATAAAGGATAAAGGATAAAGGATAAATTTAGGTTTATCTTTTATCCTTTATCCTTTATCCTTTATCCTTTATGAACAACGTGAATAATATTCCGCGAGTCGCTTTTTTCGCCGATTCTTTTTTGGAAGTCAACGGCGTGGCGATGACAAGCAAGAAACTTATCGGATATGCAAAAAAAAACGGCTATCCTTTTTTGTGTATTCACGCCGGACAAAAAAATGAAATTACTGATGACGGAAGCGTAAAATATATTTCGCTGAAACGCTCTATTGTGTCGTTTCCGATGGACGAAAGTTTGAAATACGATCCGTTTTTTCAGCGTCATACAAATTTAGTTTTGCGTGAATTGATGAAATTCCAGCCCGATGTTCTGCACATCACAGGCTTGAACGATGTCAGCATTATCGGCTCATATCTCGCGTGGAAATTGAAAATTCCGATGATCGGCTCGTGGCATACGAATTTACACGAATTTGCGGCGCGAAGATTAACGAGAATGTTTCGTTTCTTACCGCAAACTTCCCTTTCAAAAATGACCGGATTTGCCGAAAGAAAAATTATGGACGGCGCAGTTTTGTATTATAAAATGCCGAAAATAATTCTTGCGCCGAATCAAGAATTGATTGACAGATTAAGCAAGGGAACGAAACGAGAAGCGCGACTGATGCTTCGCGGGGTTGATACGGAGATGTTTTCGCCGTCAAAAAGAACGGTTAAAGACAATATTTTTCGGCTCGGGTTTGTCGGCAGACTTCGCGCCGAAAAAAATGTTCGTGTGCTCGCGGATTTGGAGAAAATCTTGATTGAAAAAGGCAAAACCAACTTTAAATTTTTAATCATAGGCGAAGGAAACGAACGCGAATGGCTTGAAAAAAATCTAAAACACGCCGAATTTACAGGATTTCTCGACGGCGAAAAATTAGCAGAAGGTTACGCGAATATGGATATTTTCGTTTTCCCTTCGGAAACTGAAACCTTCGGAAATGTCGTCCAAGAAGCAAATTCTTCAGGCGTTCCCGCGATTGTTACGAATCAAGGCGGACCGAAATTTATCGTCAAACATAATGAAACGGGATTTATCGCCGAAAATTTAGAAGATTTTGCAAAATTCACGATTGAATTGATGGACAACACAGAAAAATTCGAGAAAATGAAAAAATCTTCCCGCGAATTCGCGCTTTCCCAAAGTTGGGACACGGTTTTTGAAAGTGTTTATGACGCTTACAAGTCAGTTAGCAGTCAACAGTTAACAGTTAACAGAAAAGACTTTCTTCAATAAAACTGCTCACTGCTTACTGCTCATTACTAACTGCTTACTGCTTACTGCTTACTGAACAGTTGATTTATTTGCGCTTTGTCGGTAGCATTTTCTATTTGGCTTCGATAAATCGAAACTTTCCCTGCATCGAAACTCGTAAAAAAACTCGGCATTTATGAAAGAAATGGTATTTGATGAAACACCGCCTGAACCGCAATCGAACACGATTGGCGAGGCTTGGGCAAGTCTTTTAAGCGATCCGTCGCAATTTATCCGCTATTGGAATTACAAAGGCGCGATTTTGAGCGGGGCGATGCGTGCGCCGATTTTTCTGATTACATATCTGATCGGCAAAGAAAGTTTGCGCCTTGCGTTCGGCGCGGCTTTGGTGCAATTTATTTTTCGTTTCTTTTTTGCCGGAGTTGGCGGTGCTTTGATTCAAAGATTCCGTCGCGTCGAGCCTGCTTGGAAGGCTTTACTGACGATTCTTTTGATCGTTCCGCTAATTAGCCATCTGTTCGAGTTTGTTTTTCAATTTGCCTTCGCATATTTTACCGCCACCAACGACCACACGGACGAAGCCATTATCCGCTCGATTTGCTTTTCGATAATTTCAGCACTTTTTACTTTATTCATAATGCGGCGCAACGTGATGATTGTCGGCGACGAAGACAGCAAATCTTTTTTCAGCGATATGGCGCGTCTTCCCGCTCTGATTTTTGAATTCATAATGTTTATTCCAAACGAAATCGCCTTTATGATAAAACGCGGCGCGTTTGGTTTGACACTTTTGAGCATCGCCGCTTTCGGCGTTTTCGCGCAAATGATTTGTTGGGCTTTTACCAACAAAATGTTTTGGACTTACGGCGGCGGAAAACAAATTCAAATATTAAAATTTTGGGGATTTGACGGAATAATCTTACTGCTTCTCGTCATCGGCTTGTCGCTGATTTAT
>CALMEH010000156.1 GCA_937863115.1 uncultured Acidobacteriota bacterium | reverse complement strand
TTTCGCGCAGACGGTTTTGCGTCGTGTGTAGAATCTCGCCTTTCGGATGAACGCCAACAAATTCAGCGGCAATTTCGACCGTTTTTGAAGGCACGTTTTCAAATTCAAAGGTAACGACATCAACCGCTCGCGCAAATTTCCGCACCGCGTCTAAATCGTTGTAATCAGCGGCTGTTTCCAGATCGGCAACCTGTCCGGTCGGCGTGTCGGACGCTGGCGAAAATGTGTGAACGCGATAACCCATTTTTCGCGCTTCGATGGCAAACATTCGCCCGAGTTGCCCGCTTCCGAAAACGCCGATAGTTGAATTTGGAAGAATTGGATTCATAAAAAAGTTTAACCGCGTTGGATTTGAAAGCTATATTTTGAATGCGAAAAAGAATTGTTGCAAATTTACGAATTACATTTACAAAACAACAGCGCGAAAAATTTAATATTTCGCGCCGTTTATTTGATAAGCAGAGCTTATCTAGGGTTGGCACCTTGCATTTAAACTATATTTTTTGCCCGACATTCGCAAGCCGAAAGATTGATTTGCCGCGCAATTAAGTCATTTAACTAATTTAGTGGTATTCGTTGCTTCGGATATGGTTGCTTCGTGTTTGTTTCTGAATTTTTTAACTTTTTTTGCAAACGCCCGAGCATTTTTTCATTCGTCAATTCGCGCAAAGCGTCCGCCGCGATCCAACGTGCGGATTTTGTGTTTTGTGCTTTAATTTTTTCGGCAACTTCGATGGCGAGTTTGTTGAGATTTAAGTTTCGTTTGCCGATTTGCCGAAGCGACCAATTAACGGCTTTTTTGATGAAATTCCGTTCGTCGCAAGCGTGTTTTTCAAGAATTGGTAAAAATTCCGCGATTTTTTCGTCCGAAGCCTTTTTGTCGTGAACGGCAAGCCACGCAATCAAAACGATTCCGCCGCGTTTGATAAATTCTTCGTCTTTTTCGCTCCATTCGAAAACTTTTTTGTAAGCTAATTCAGTTTTGCAAAAAAGATGTCCGCAAGCGCCGTCGCAAATCGCCCAATTATCAAAATCCTTCGCCCAAGATTCCATTTGTTTTTCGGAAACTTGTTTCGCGTCGTCAATCAAATAAGCAATTATCCGCGCCTCGTGAATTCTCGTTTCCCAAAGCTCTAACGCTAATGAATGCCGATCTTTAGACTGCTTTTTCACGTCTTTAGCAATTTCTTTCAAAACAGGCATCGAAACGCCGAAAGCTTTTTTCGTTGTAATTCCAAATCGTGCCATTCCTGCGATATTTACAGGATTTTCGAGTAATTCAAGTTTTTTGATGATTTCAGCGGCGTTCATTTAAATTTTTCTTCTAAAAACTTTCTGACTTCTTCATACCAATCAATTAATTCTTGCCATTCAACGGCGGACGAACTCCACCAAATAATTCGTCCGCTGTAAAATAGATCGAGCGTTTCAACACCGAAAATCTCGCCGTCGCGTCCGTCCGATTCTACTTCGATAAACGGCGAAAGTTTGATTTTTGAAAGTTCCGAGCAAATTTTTTGATAAAATTCCGATTCAATTTCAATCGTTTTTATTTCAAAGGTCGGTCGTGTTTGAAATTCATCCTGCCAATAAATTTCAGAATTCATCAAACGCTGAAAATCCTTTTCTCTGTGCCAAATTATTTGCTGAACCATCGGATTCGGTTGCGGATTTATCTGCGGTTGCGGCGTGTAAAAAATCCAATGTTTTTCAGGCGTAAAAGTCGGCGAAATCCATAAATGCAAGGTTTGATTAAATTGTTTGATCTGTAAATCATTCGGCAAAATTCGCGGATTCTCAAGCATTTGCGTCGCTTTTGCTTGCAGATTTTGCCATTCAGTTTCGCGGTTTTCGATCATTTTCTAAAATCTTAAAAAATATTACCGATTAATAAAAGCATTATAAGCAGTTTGTGCTTCGGGCGTGTCGAATAATGCCGTGTGTCCCGAATTGGCGATTTCGACGAATTGGCGGTTTTGGCAATTTGTGCAATTTGTTATTTGCTGTTTAAATGGTGACCACGAAGCCATTTGAATCGGCGAATCCTGCAAGCCTTGCACAAAAAGAATGTCGGATAAATGACCTGCCGTAAAATTCAGCAACGATCTTTCCATATAAGCCGTCGGATTTGCAGTCGTTGTTCCGTAAGTCTGCCGCAAAATCCCACAAACAGCACTTTGCGGAATTTGACCACTTTCTTCGAGTCCGCAGCGCAAAACCAGATTCAAAGGTCCCGGCGCATTAGCGATCACGCCGTCGGTCGTGTGCATCGTATTTAATCTTGTAACGATATATCCGCCCTGTGAATGACCGATCAAAAAGATTTTTCTTATCTTTCTTTTCAATACTTTTCGGCTTTTTTCCTTAATCCAGAGCAAAGCCGCTTCCGCCTCGCGGACATTATCGCCCATCAAACGACCTTCTTGCGGATACGCCACGCTGACGATCATCATATCCGTTCGATCCGTAATTTCCTTTGTTCTTTGCAAAATATTCTGTGCCGCAGGGAGAATTTCAGCGTCGGACGCAACCGTTCCGGGAAATGCCACCAAAACATCTACGAAATAATTTGCGGGTTTATCAATAACAATATCTACGCTGACGTTGTTGTAGGTAATTCTTCGAACTTCTTGAGCATTATGAGAAATGCTGAAAAACAGAATTGCGAAAAAGATTGAAAATAGAAGTTTATTCATTACAGAAAATTTATTTTTCATCAGTTTTTTGTCTAAATTTGTATGAATGTTTGTTTTAGATGTTTTTTCCTGAAAAATAAGACGCTGACAAACTGAAAAAAGCCGAAAAACTTTTCTTTCAGTTATATTTAGCGATTATTCCAATTCCGAATTTAAAACCATATTAATCTGCTTTTTTCTAAATTCGTGAAGTTTTTCGCGCGATTTTGAACACGAAAGCGCAAAATCATATTTTAATTTACTTGACTTTACTCCTTGTAAATCCGAACCGGATTAAAGTTGATATATCTGTCGAATCCGTCGTCTTTACGTTTCTCACGACGCAATAATTGTTTATCACCGTTGCGGTCATTTACATAAATAAATCTCTCCGTCATTCCGTCCTCAACGCTGGCAAATTCAATCAACTTATCATCTTTCAATCTTAAGAAAACGGTCATCGTTGAACCTGTAAAAATCCAAGAATCAAGACATTTTAATAAAGGATTATATCCAAGATTTGGATAATCACTCGAATTTTTTATATGTATCAATTCATCTTTTTGCGGATTGTAAATAAAAAGGTCTCTGATTTCATTTGCACCGCGTGCGGCGACACTTGAAACAAAAGTAACGTCGTTAAAACCATCGCCGTTAAAATCTTTTATCTCTGTTCTGAGCGATAATTCGCCAAATCTTTCAACATCTACTTCGTTCTTTTGAATCCATTGAGATTGTGATTTTGAATAAAATTTAGTTTTTACGAAAAACTTCTCGGCTTTTTTATAAGTATAAATTTCAATCCGATTCGCTTGACGCTTTCCGATTTTGTTTTCATCAGTAAATATTTCACCTTCGAATTCATCAGATTGATTTTCAGTCGAAATTGAATGATTTTTATTTACTGTTTGCGGAATACTCGCGACGGTTGTCTGATTTTGTAATACTTTATTTTGACAAGCATTTGTAAATATAAAAGCGAAAATAATTAAGTATTTCATATGTTTACAGAAATCAAGACAAGTATGATTATTGAAACAAAAACTAATTTGCTCCTATTTTTATTTAAGATTCTAGTTCCGAATCCAAAACCGTTTGCGTTTGATTTTTTCTAAATTCTCTTAACTTTTCTCGTAAATCTTTCCTCGAATTTGCCAGAATCGAAATCGCAAAAAGCGCGGCGTTTTTTGCGCCGGCGGTGCCGATTGCCAAAGTTCCGACAGGAATTCCAGCGGGCATTTGAACAATTGAGAGCAGTGAATCTAACCCTGACAACGCTTTGCTTTGAACGGGAACACCCAGTACGGGTAGACGCGTATGAGCGGCGACC
>CALMEH010000155.1 GCA_937863115.1 uncultured Acidobacteriota bacterium | reverse complement strand
TTTTGAAAAAACGAAATCTTCGATTGATTCAAAAAAAGTGTGAAAAATTTCCGAATCGCCCGCGCTCGAACGCGAACGAATCAAAACTTGGCGTTCCCAATCACGCGCCGATTTTTTGTAATAATCGTTCGCTTCCGCCAAAGAAATTGCCAACGCGCCGACGCGACCGTTCGGACGCAGACGCAAATCGACGCGATAAGCCGCACCTTCGCCGGCTGTGCTTCCGACCATTTTCGTAATAAATTCCGAGAGTTTAACGAAATATTCACGGTTTGAAACTGCGCCGCGTGAACCGCTTCCCGAAGTTTTTCCATCAGCCGAATAGAGAAAAAGAAGATCAATATCCGAAGAATAATTCAATTCCTTCGAGCCGAGTTTGCCGAGTGCGACGATGCAAAATTCGGATTTTTTTTCGCGTCCTTTTTTGTCGATTTCAAGCGGAATTCCGAAACGATTGTCCATTTCCTGACGCGAAATTCGCAAAGCATATTCCAAGATCGCGTCTGCCAAATTTGAAATTTCCTCGGTAATTTCGGCAATTGTGTCGAGGTTGCGAATGTCTTGCAGATAAATTCGCAAAAGTTCGCGCCGTCGAAAACGCGCCAGCAAAACATTTATTTCCAGCGTCGAATTCGTCAACGCAAAACGCTCTAAAGATTCGAGCAATTCTTCTTTGCCGCGAACTTTTGCCGATTTTCGTTGATTTGCAAGCCACGAGAGATATTCGGGATGCTGCAAAATCGTCGTCGAAAGCAAAGGACTGAAAGCCGCAATCGTCAAAACATCGGACAAAAGACCTTCGTTTTTTTCCAATATTTTTACTTTTGCCTGATGTTTTTCCGTCAATTGCTCAAAAAAACGCTGCGCCAAAAAAGCATCGGGCAAATCTTTGATGAGAAATTCGAGATTGGTCATTTTTAGTTGCAAATACGCGAAATGAATATGCAATTATCAATTATTCGTTTTCAAATATCAATTATTGCGATTAGTTAAAATAATTTCGATACAATTAAATATCTGTTATTGCAACATTTAACACATTCGGAATAGGTGATAGCTGATAGTTTATGAAAACTTGCCGTATTTTTTGCGCGGCTTTTCGCATTTTTTGCGGTTTATTTAATTCTTAAACCGCCGCGCATCGATGTCGTATTTTTTTATTTTGTAAGCCAAAATTCTTTCCGTCGAATCGAGCATTCGTGCGGCTTTAGCGGTGTTTCCGCGTGAAGATTTGAGCGCGTCGGCGATTAAATCGCGTTCGTAAGCCTCGATCGCCGATGCGAGCGTTAATTTGGTTTCCGTTCCCGAAACTTCCGCCGTCTGCAATGTCGGCGGCAGATGATGTCCGTGAATTACTTGTTCATCGCAAACCAAAAC
>CALMEH010000154.1 GCA_937863115.1 uncultured Acidobacteriota bacterium | reverse complement strand
GTTGGAAGTTTCGACCCGGACGGCAAAGCAGACATCGCAGTTTGGCGACCGTCGGACGGCACTTGGTATATTTTGCGCTCGACCAACGGTGCGTGTCAAGCGGCGCATTTTGGACAGAACGGCGACAAGCCCGTGCCGGCGGCGTTTATCCAATAAATTGTTGGTTCAGAATCGGGCTACTGACCGACATTCGCGGATTGTCGGTCAGTAGCCTGATTCTGAATCATACTTTCATCGAAAATATTAAACACAAGGAAAACTAATTATGTCTGCAACTTTACTGGAATGGATTTTCATCTTGGCGTTTTTTCTGATCGTCGTCGGTTTTATGTTTGGCGAAGCCGCGTGGTTGAGCAAAAAAGGTTGGGCGACTTTTGGAAAATCGTTTGCTTTTTCGGCGTTGTCGAATTTCATCGGCTTTGCAGTCGGATTATTTGTATTTTTTATCGTGATAGGATTATTTCTGATGTTTTCGCTCGACGGCACAACTCAGCGCGTATTTGATTCAAAGGTCGGAAGCATTGCGGGAACGGTGTTTATAGTTTTCGCCACTATTCTAACGCCTTTGCTTTTAATAATTTGCAAACGCATTTTTCTTTCGGCTTTGAAAATGCAAACGGGCAAGACGGCTTGGCTTTTCGCGCTGGCGAGTTCCGGTTTGATTTTGGTGTTTGCGCTCGGTTTGCCGACTTTAATTGGTTATTTAATATTTAGATAGCCAGACTTGCAAACATTTAATATAAAAAATTCATCAATTATCCGGATCATTACAATATCTTGAAATAGCAGTTCCTCAAAGTTTTTGACATTTTTGACCAAAAGAATCAAAATTCATTTCGCCGGATTTCCGAGCGTTTCATCGAGCCAATTATTAACGGTTGGCGCAAGAAATTCGATTGTCGGGATATGTCCGCCTTCGTAGATGACGATTTTTTTCGGTTCGCGTAATAATTTGAACAAAGGTTGCGCGTCCGTGTTGAACGGAAAAGTTTCGTCGAAACGTCCGTTGATGACGAGTTTTTGCGTTTTGATTTGCGAGGCGAATTTTATCGGCGATGTTTCAGGAATGCGCGTCAGAAAATCTTTTTCGAGTCCGGCACTTTCAAAAACCAAGGTTTTATAGCGTGTTTCAATTGCCGTCAGCACGAGTCCGACGTTTGCGCCGTTGGAAACTCCGACGAACGAAAGTTTTTGAAAGTTTAAATCATCGCGTGTTTCGAGATAATCAACGCCGCGCCGCAAATCCGTGATCCAATTAACCATCTGTTTGCGAAATTCGACGGTCGAATTTTCAGGCAAAGCGTAATTGTTCGGAAAAGGTCGTTCCATATAGCCTTTCAAAACAACACCGAAAACAGCTCTGCCGGATTTGATAAACGGCGCAGCGAACATCTCGATTGAATCCGGTAAACTGCGAATTCCGCGCACGACATCGCCGGGCGGAACGTAGTGAATTACCTGCAAAGGTAGCGGATAATTTTTCGGCAAATAAAGATAACCTATCGCGGTTTCGCCGCCTTCGCCCGAAAAAATTATGCGTTCCCGCGTCCATTCATCGGTTTCGATTGTTTCTGTGATTTGCGCGTTAAGAGTTTTTTTATCGTAGTCGTAATGAGTCAGCCAAGTCTTAAAATCTGCGTCTGTCGAAGGCTTGTATTCGGGCGTTTCGGCGGGCGGAATCATTTGTCCGCCTTGATCGGTTTCGGATTTTGAAACAAGTCGAAAACCGATACGATTTGCCGAATAAAGTCCGGGATAAATTCCGTAATCGCCGAACGAATAAGCCAAATCGTTCCACGCACCGCCGCTCGTGATAAAACCTTCGGGCGATTGATTTGCGTTCCATTCCGAAACATTTCCTGCCATATTAAACGCGCCGAACGGACTCATTCCGAATTCGTTTTCAGTAACCGCAACTGTTCCTGTTCCGCGAAAATTGGCGCGGTTGTCGGTCGTATCGCCTTGTTTGATAAAACCCCAAGGCATTGCGTTGTAGCGCGGGTCAAACGCGCCGTTGCGGGCGGCTTTTTCCCAT
>CALMEH010000153.1 GCA_937863115.1 uncultured Acidobacteriota bacterium | reverse complement strand
GAAGTGGCCGAACCCGCAACCCGTCCCGCCGCCGGACCGCCGGGCTAACCTGCGGCGAAAACTGCCGAAGAATTGGTAAAATCAACCCCCGCCGCCACAATGGGCAGTATGATTTCAAGTATGGCGGGCGGCACGGACATTCTCGCTTGCGTAACGCCGCTCCCGATTCCGCCACACGGTCCGGGCGTGGTCATCACACCATCGGCAACCGTAATGATCGCCAATCAACCCGCCGCCAGAATGGGCGACACAATTCTCGAAGCCGTCGGACCGCCAAACACCATCGTCAAAGGCGAACCGACCGTGATAATTGGCGGATAAGTTTTTAACGGAAAAAGCGATGATTTTTGTCATCGCTTTTTTTTTCGACATTCATCTCAAACTACGGATGCGTCATATTAACGGGAATAACCCATTCATCAAATTGTTTCGCTGTCAGCAAACCTAATTCAATCGCCGTTTCTTTCAGATTTTGCCCTTTTTTGTGAGCAGTTTTGGCGATTTTGGCGGCGTTGTCGTAGCCGATGTGTTGATTTAATGCGGTAACGAGCATCAGCGAATCGTTTAAGTATTCGTCAATTTGGGCGCGGTTTAGTTCGATGCCGGAAACGCAGAATTCGACGAAGCCTTGGCAAGCGTCATTTAATAATCTGACCGAATGCAGGAAATTGTGAATCATCACGGGTTTGAAAACATTTAACTCGAAATTCCCTTGCGAACCGGCGAAACCGATTGCGGCATCGTTGCCGAGAACTTGCGCGGCGACCATTGTGATTGCTTCGCTTTGTGTCGGATTAACTTTTCCCGGCATTATCGAACTTCCCGGTTCGTTTTCGGGAATAGTAATTTCGCCGATGCCGCAACGCGGACCAGAAGCAAGCCAGCGCACATCGTTGGCAATCTTCATCAATGAACACGCAAGCGTTTTCAATGCGCCCGAAGCGAAAACGATTTCGTCGTGAGCCGAAAGCGCGGCGAATTTGTTCGGATGTGCGCGAAACGGCAAACTTGTTAATTCGGCAATCTTTGCGGCGGCTTTGTCGGCAAATTCGGGATGCGCGTTCAGACCTGTTCCAACCGCCGTGCCACCGATTGCAAGGTCAAACAAACCGTCTAAAACTTTCCGCAATCTTTCAATATCGCGTTCAATCAGCGAAGCCCAGCCACCGAATTCTTGTCCGACGGTAATCGGCGTTGCGTCTTGCAGATGCGTTCTGCCGATTTTTACAACGTCGGCAAATTCTTTTGCTTTGGCATCAATCGCATCGTGCAAAACCTGAACTGTCGGAATCAAAGCGTGTAATCTTTCCGCCGCCGCAATATACATCGCTGTCGGAAAAGTGTCGTTCGACGACTGCGACATATTCACATCATCATTCGGATGAACAGGTTTTTTACTGCCCATTTCGCCGCCGGAAATTTCAATGGCGCGGTTTGAAATCACCTCGTTGGCGTTCATATTCGTCTGCGTTCCCGAACCTGTTTGCCAAACTCGAAGCGGAAAATGCGCGTCCAATTTGCCTTCGATAACTTCGTCTGCCGCTTGAACAATCAAATCAAGTTTTTCTTTCGTCAAAAGATTCGATTTCAGTTCGTGATTCGTCATCGCGGCGGCTTTTTTCAAAATCCCGAGCGCACGAATCATCTCGCGCGGCATCGTGTCGAAACCGATGTTAAAATGATGCAAACTCCGTTCAGTTTGCGCTCCCCAATATTTATCCGCTTCGACCGCGATTTCGCCCATCGAATCGGTTTCAATTCTCGTATTTTTATTCGTTGCAGTTGCTTCTGACATAATATTTTATTAAGTAATTTGTATCGTATTTAAAGATTATCACAGAAAAAATCTAATCAAAATTCTTATTGCGGTATCAATGTATAAATATAAATCGCGTAGCCGATGAGCAGAAGAAATCCTTCAAATCTATCCAAAATAAATCTTCTACCGAGGAGAAACCAGAGCAAAACTCCGCTTCCGAGCATTACGCTCATATCGAGCGGGCGAATTTCCGCCGCCGAAATCGGCTGAATCATCGCCGTTAAACCCAAAACTCCGAGAATGTTAAAAACATTCGAGCCGATGGCATTTCCGAAAGCAATGTCAGATTCATTTTTGAGTGCAGCAACAACCGATGTTGCAAGTTCCGGCAAACTCGTGCCGATGGCGATAATGGTCAAACCGATGACGACTTCGCTGATGCCGAATTGTTTGGCAATTGTAATTGCGCCGCTCAACAAAACATTTGCGCCGATAACCAAAAGCACAAGCCCAGCAACAATATAAACAATGTCGAGCCAAACCGATTTTTTTGAAGGTTCAAAGGCTTCTTCAAATTCTTCTTCAACCTCTTTCGTTTCTTTCTGCTTCGATGTGCGGTAAGCAAAAATCGGGTAGATTATGCTTCCGATTGTCAAAATTATGCCGTCAAAACGGCTCAGATTTCCATCGTAAAGCAAAAGCCACAAAAACGCGGTAACGGCAATCATTATTGGAATTTCGCGCTTGATAATTCCGACACGCACCGCCATCGGACGCACAATCGCTGCCATTCCCAAAATTAAAGCGATATTGCTGATGTTCGAACCGATAACATTGCCGAGCGCAATGCCGCTGCTTTTGCTCAAAGCCGCTTGAATCGAAACAACGAGTTCAGGGCTTCCTGTTCCGAAAGCGACAATCGTTAAACCGACAACTAACGGCGCAATTCCAAGCCGAAGCGCAACCGACGCACTGCCGCGAACCAAACCTTCCACCGTGCGTAAGAATAATCAAACCGCCAATGATTGAAAGAATTGCAATTAACATTTATGAATTTTAAGTTTTTAGCTTAATTAAACTATTCGGATTGCCTAACCTGCGTTTCTTTTCCGAGCGTGATCACGAGCATATTTCCCGCTTCAAAAACTTTTGCCGTATGCCAAGTGTTTCGCGGAATTATCACTAAACCTTTTGAACGCAGCTCGATTGTTTGCAAAACGCCCTCTTTTTCTAAAATCAAATCCATTTTGCCCGACAGCAAATAAACGATTTCCTCGCAGTTCGGGTGCATTTCCCAAGTTTTTCAATCTTCGTCGAAATAGAATTCCGTAATCAACCAATTCTCGCCGATTGCGTCTAATTTTTCGCCCGCTAAACTCCAAAAGCTACGCCACCCTCAAAACTTTCAATCTCGCCATTTTTGCCTAGCGAAACATAATTTTCGGTAAATTGCCTTTTATTTTAATACAAACTTACTTACCAAACCATTCGCGCCGACTGCCCAAATTGCTTTTTTGCTTTTTGATGCGACGGCGTTGTAATTTTCTTTGTCGAGATTTTTCCAAGTTTTTCCGCTGTCGTTTGATAAATCCGAACCGCTCGAACCGACGGCGATAATCATTTTCTTATCAATATACGCCACGCCCGAACGATAACCGTTCAAACCTTTCGAGAGCGTCCAAGTTTTTCCGCCGTCCGTCGTAAAAGCTAAATTATTTGTAATATCATTCGGCTTTTCATAATTTCCGCCGACGATTACGCCGCGTTTCGCGTCAAACATCGCAATCGAAAAAATCCCGCTTCCTGCCGTTCCTTTTGTGATCGGCGTATCGGAAACGAACCACGTCAAACCGCGATTGTCCGAACGAAAAACCCGCGTATCCATTCCGCCTGAAACTAAGAAAATATCGTTCTTGCCATTTGTCAGCAAACAAGTTCCACTTGCCGCAAATGCCGCTTCGCCGTCTTTGGCAAAAGCCATTTTATCCGTTCCGACTTCTTTCCAATTTTCACCGTCAGTCGTTTGCATCAAAACATATTTGCCGTCAACCGGATCGCTCATTGCCATTCCGTTATTTTTATCCCAAAACGCCAACGCATCGAAAAAGGCTTTCGGATTCGTGTTCTTAAATTGCAGTTTCCAAGTTTTTCCGCCGTCAATAGTTTTATAAATCCGCGAATTTTCGCCGTCGCCAATACTCAAAATATAAGCCGTTTCAGCATCAAACGCTTCAATGTCGCGGAAATCCAATTTGTCCGCATCGAGAACTTTTATCACCGACCAAATCTTTCCGCCGTCCGTAGTTTTTATGACGGTTCCGCCCGTGCCGCTTGCCCAGATTATTTTTTCATTCACCACCGAAAGCCCGCGAAAGCTCGCTTTCGTGTCAACCATTTGTTTCGTCCATTGCGCGTTTGTCGTTGCGAAAAACATCAAAATTAGAAAAATTAAGCCAAAGATTTTCATAATTATCAGTTTAGACTAACTTTATTCACAGACAAAATTTGAATTTATCCAATAAGAAAAGTAAAATTCACGCTAACGCATTTCAAAACCAGCGAGGACAAATAAAATTATGGCTTTCTTTCCGATTCCGAGTATGCTTTTGCGGCAACTCTACACTAACGGCAGTTTGAAAAACACGAGCGACGGCGTGCAGTTTGCGATAAAAAATCGTCTGACTGATGTTGAATTTTCAGGCATAAACTTTATCAAAATCAATGGCGCAGAAATTCCGCTTGATAAATTGACAATTGATTTAGGCGACGGAACTTTTCTAAAAGCAACGGACGTTTCCGAAACGAATCCGATTCCTTTTCCGCTTCGCAAAACCGTTACGATAAACGCCGAAATCGCGAATCTTGCCCACGGCAAACATAAAATCGAAGTCGGCGCAAAGGCGAAAGGCTTCGGTTCGATTAAATTCGAGGTTGAAGATTCGATTGCCGAAAAAAAATTGGAAGTCCGTATTCCGCGTGATGAAGCAGACGATTACGGCGAATCTGCGATTCAGACACGCCAGAAATTTGTCGAAGATTTTACGGGCGCAAAGTTTGATCATATAAAACAATATTCGTTCGATCCGCATATTTTGTCGGGAAATATCGAACATTTCACGGGCGCGGCGCAAATTCCAATCGGTTTTGCCGGACCAATAAAAGTCAATGGCGAATTTGCCAACGGCGAATTTGTTGTGCCGATGGCGACGACCGAAGGAACGCTCGTGGCTTCATACAATCGCGGAATGAAAGTCTTAAATCTTTCCGGCGGCGTAAAATGCACGGTCGTTGCGGACGCAATGCAACGCGCTCCGGTTTTTGTCTTTGAAGATGCACGCGAAGGTCGAAAATTTGTATCTTGGATTTTGGAAAATTTCGATAAAATCAAAGAAGAAGCCGAAAAAACTTCCAGCATCGCAAAATTAAAAGACATTGACCATTACACCGCGAACAAATTTGTCTATTTGCGGTTTAATTACACAACGGGCGATGCGGCTGGACAAAATATGGTCGGACGTGCGACGTTTGCGGCTTGCGGTTGGATAATTGACGTTTACGAAAAGGAAAAAATCAAACATTTCTATCTCGAATCGAATTTTGCGACCGACAAAAAGGCTTCGCAAGTCAACATTATGCGGACTCGCGGCAAGCGCGTAACGGCTGAATGCACCGTGCCGCGAAATGTTTTAATCGAAAATATGCGCGTCGAACCCGAATCGCTCGTCTATCATTCGGGCGTGGCAAACGTCGGCTCGTTTCTTTCTGGCGCAAACAACAACGGCGCACATTCGGCAAACGGCATTACGGCAATTTTTATTGCGACAGGTCAGGACGTGGCAAATGTTTCAGAATCGTCGGCGGGAATTGTCTATTCCGAACTTACGACGGAAAAAGATTTGTATATTTCAATTACAATTCCTTCGTTAATCGTTGCAACTTACGGCGGCGGAACAGGTTTGGCAACACAAAAAGAATGTCTGGAAATCTTAGGTTGTTACGGTCGCGGCGGCGTAAATAAATTAGCCGAAATCATCGCCGGCGTTGTTCTCGCAGGCGAAATTTCTCTGGCATCGGCAATTTCTTCGAGCGATTGGGTTTCATCGCACGAAAAATACGGACGCAACCGATAAAAAATGAGCGAACGACTCGAACAATTTCAACGCGACGGTTTTCTGGTAATCGAAGGTTTTAATTCAGCAAAAGAATGTGATGAATTGATGCAGAGAGCCGCCGAATTAACCGCAAATTTTGATTACAAAGGTCATCCGTCGGTGTTTCAAACTTCGGAACAGACGCGCACCAGCGATGAATATTTTTTAAATTCGGGCGGAAATATTTCGTTCTTTTTTGAAAAAGATGCTTTTGACGAAAATGGTAAATTAAAAACCGACATTCATCATTCGCTCAACAAAATTGGACACGCTTTGCACGATATTGATCCCGTTTTCAAACAATTTTCACGCTCTCCGCAGATGAAACGACTCGCGGCGGAACTCGATTTGTCAGAGGCTTTGGTTATCCAAAGTATGTATATTTTCAAACACGCCAAAATCGGCGGCGTGGTTGACGTGCATCAAGATTCGACGTTTCTTTACACCGAACCGCAATCTTGCGTCGGATTTTGGTTTGCGCTCGAAGATGCCACGATTGAAAACGGCTGTATGTGGGCAAAACCGGGTGGACACCGAACGACTTTGCGTTCGTGGTTTTGCCGAAAAGATGTCGGCACGGAATTTGAAACTTTTGATAACTCTCCGTTTGAATTGGACGAAATGATTCCGCTCGAAGTAAAAAAAGGCGCGTGCATCGTGCTTGACGGCTTACTCCCGCATTACAGCAAACCGAATATCAGCCACAAATCACGACATGCTTACGCCATTCATACTATTGACGGCAAGGCTATTTATCCCCAACAAAATTGGCTACAACGAAATCGGTCGGAATTATCGCCGATTTGATAAATAAAACTATGGAAACCTTAAAAATTTTCTTCGTCATTTTACTTTTTTCTTTTTCGTCCTTCGCACAGCAAAATTACAACTGCGTCAACGGCACAATCGAACTTACTCTTCCTGCCGCCAACGACGGGAAATTTCGTTTTAAAATCCGTGAAAAAGATACCGCTTTCGGCAAAACTTTTGCGACCCGGCAAAAGTTTTTTAACGAAAAAGTCTATCTCGAATGGCAAGTCGGTTACGATGCAATGGTTGAAGACGTGAAAAGCGGAAAAAAGCAAACAAAACTAACGCAAGCAACATTTATCGGAAGTAACGGAAACGAAAAATATCTCTACGAATTTTCCGAAATTCTTTACGAATCGGTGAAATGTGGCATTATTTCGCCGAAAGATTTGGACAAATTGCAATCTGAAATCACAGCTTACAATAAATTTTTTGATGAAAAAGAAATCCTAATGGAAACTTTTTCGAGCGTTCTATTTAACGGAACGCCTTTCAAAGAAACCGCAATAAAACTGCCGACGCTTTTTATGCCGCAATCCGACAATACGCAAATCGAAATTTCAATTCAAAAACAACAATATGCAACCGGCGTTCAGCCGATGATTTATTTTGATATTCCATTTAAATCTTTTGCAAATTGGAAAGATTTGGACGGCAAAAAATCTGTTAAAGGAAACACTCTGAAATATGTCATTAAAAAAGATAACGCCGAAGTTATGACAAATATGTTCAAGGTTTTCGGAATGGCTTCAGCAAGACATAAATTTGATGTCGAACAGATTTTGAAAACTCTGAAAAAATTGATCTGATTTTATCCTTCAAAAACCAGCATCAGATACGCCAAAAATAATAACAAATGCACCGCGCCGAGCAAAATATTGGTGCGTTCGTGGCTGAATGTGATGATGCTTAAAATCAGAGATAAAATCAGCATTACGCTGTCTGCCGGATTCAAACCGAGAACGACTGTTTTTCCGGTTAGCAATCCGATAGTTAGAACGGCGGGAATCGTCAACCCGATAGTTGCCAAAACCGAGCCGAGCGAAATGTTTATCGAACGCTGTAAATCGTCTTTTTTCGCGGCTTTGACTGCGCTCATCACTTCAGGTGAAAGAATCAAAACCGCAATCAAAAATCCGCCGAGCGCAAGCGGCGCACCGAATTTATCTGTGCCGTAATCAACCGGAACGGCAAGCTGTTTGGCAAGAAAAACCAGCGGCAAAAGAAATGCCAAAAGAAATGCGGCGTGATACGGAACGGTGCGAATCGTAAAATCGTGATGATGATCGTGGCTAATGCCTGCGTCTGTCGAAATGAAAAATTCGCGGTGTCGGCGATTTTGAATAAATAGAAAAATGACGTAAAGCCCGATCGACATTATCGAAACAAAAATTGCTTGAAACGGCGAAAATGTCGGTGCTGCCGTTGTTCTCGTAAATGACGGTAAAATCAAACCGAGAACCGAAAGCGGCACGATCAGCGCAATAAAAGAGTTTGCGCCTTTGATATTGTATTCCTGTTCGTGATGACTCCAACCGCCGACGAGAAGCGAAATTCCGACCATTCCGTTTAAAACGATCATTACGACCGCAAACATCGTATCGCGTGCGAGCGTCGGTTTATCTTCGCCCGTCAACATTACCGCCGAAATCATCGCGACTTCGATTCCGATTACCGAAAGCGTCAAGATCAGCGTTCCCAAAGGTTCGCCCAAAAGTTCTGCCAAACTTTCCGCGTGGCGCACGATCGCAAATGCCGACAGCAAAATTATCGCAAAAAGCCAAAACGTAATAAACGCAAACCACAACGAATTACTCAAATCCGCGAGCCAACTTTTGCCGAAAAAGAAAAAAAGTATTGTCGTGAAAATACTGAAAATCAAAGTCTTTTCATCACGCAAAATCTCGCGGAGAAAGTTCGGCTTCTTCGTTTTGGTCTTTTTTGATGACATACTTTAAAGTTTAACGGAGAAAACAATTATGAAGCAAATTTATCCGAAGTTGCTTCATAATTGTTTAGCTGAGATGTGATTTTTACCGTCTATTCTTCGTTGTCTTTCTTTTTTCCGGTGAGAATTTCGCGCATAACTTCTGCGCCCGGAATTAACTTTTCAAACATTTGCGGCGCGGAAGTTGCCATTTCGAGCATCGTTCGGAAACGATTGTCGAATTCTTCTTTGGTTTTTAGATAGGCGTTGAAACTTGTCGAAAGATGATTTTTGAAAAAATCCTGCACTGATTCTTCGCGCGAACGCAAAAGTTGAAACAAAAATTCGGTCGGCAAAATCGTCTTTTTATTTTTTTCTTCTTCTAAAATCACTTGAATCAAAACCGCTTTCGTAACGTCTTCTTTGGTCGTCGAATCAACAACTTTGATGTCTTGACCATCACGCACGAGTTCGGCGAGCTCTTCGTAATTGACGTAAGCGCGAGTTTCCGTATTATAAAGCCGACGATTTCCGTAGCGTTTAATAATGAGTTTGCCTTCGTCTTCTGCGTTTTTCTTTTTTTTCGCCATAGCGAGATAATTTTAACACAAAGGTTTCCGAATGTAGATTTCATTATTCAAGCATAAAAAAAACTTGGCGAACTTTGCGCCTTTGCGGGAAACAATTTAATTATGTAATTGTGAATTCTCGTTGAAATTAAGAATATTTTCCCGCAAAGGCGCAAAGTTTGCTAACAAATCTATATTTGAATTGCATTAGATAATCAGCACGATTTTTCTTTTCGCAAATGCAAAGTAAAAATAAGTCAATTTCATTCGATTTTCAGTTCAATAACAATCATCTTAAAATTATTTTTACATTTGCGAATTTTTTATATGTTACAAATATTAGACTTAACACCTTACAGTAAATTTTATTTCGCAAATGCGAAATTTTCGCTTGACAAGGCTTTTATAATTTTGTATTCTTCAAACTGTCAGGCGGATAA
Source organism: uncultured Acidobacteriota bacterium (assembly GCA_937863115.1). GTDB lineage: Bacteria > Acidobacteriota > Blastocatellia > Pyrinomonadales > Pyrinomonadaceae > CALMEH01. Next base: position 476 of record CALMEH010000153.1, on the reverse strand, counting down.
AGCCGAAAATATTAAACGGAGAAAATATAAAATAATGAAAAAATCAATCGCAAACGAAACAATGGATAACGTAATGGAATTAACACAAAAATCAGCAAATGTAACTTTGAAAGGCGCAGTTCAAACCGCTGAAGCAACCGAAAGTTTTGTTCAAGGACTTTACAAAGCAGGTTATGACGCAAACGTTGACGCACTGAAAGTTGCGAAAAACTATTGGGACGCAACCAGCGCAATTCGCACCGATTGGATCAAACTTTTTGCAGCAACAGGCGAAAATTTCATCAAAGCGGCAAGCAATATGGAACTTCCTTTGCAAAAAGAAGTCAGCGAAGTTGCTAAAAATGTTGTCAGCAATGTCGAAAAAACAGTCGGAAATTTGACGGCACAAGCGAAAACAGCAACCAAGTAATTAATTTTCCCTCCTCAAAAAGGTCTGCGGTTGTTTTCAATCGCGGACTTTTTTATTTATATTTAAG
>CALMEH010000152.1 GCA_937863115.1 uncultured Acidobacteriota bacterium | reverse complement strand
GCGCACGGTTTCGGTCGTAATCGCCGCCATTACGCGCACGGTCGCATCCGCCGCCAATCCGTGAATAAGTTTATCCATAGTCTTTCTAGTTTCGGAAATTCGGGCGCGAAAAGTCAAATTTGAAGACAAATGAAAATTTTTTATCTCCTTTTATAAAAAAGATAAAACCCGCAAACCTAAGAAATTACTTTAACTTACGCGACATTTGGTTGAAAATTTTTTGGAAACCACAATATATTGTGTTTTTTTTGTTGACAAGCAGATTTGAGTTGCGGTATATTTCAATTCGCTGAGAGAAAAATACAATTCATATTCTTATAGCGAGAACCTGAAAAGTTCATCAACACCCGCATTTCATAATGCACAAAAAGAGAGTAAAATTAAACTAAACGAGAGATTGCGTCTTTATAGACGTATTAGAGGAGATTGATTGATTATGAGCACAGTCTTTGAGCCTGTCGCGTCGGGCGAAGTTGCCGTAAAAAACGGTAACGGTAATGGAAACGGAGCAACAGCAACATCGCGCAAACGCGAAATCAAGCCTATCGGTTTGAACGGTCAGAAAGTTATCAGCAAGCGTTATTCGCTGAAAGATGTTCACGGCGAAGCCCTCGAAACGTGGGACGATATTGTTCGCCGCGTTGTCGGTCACGTCTCCAAAGCCGAAACTGATTCGGTCAGGCGCGATTATTTCTACGATTCGATGACCGAAGTAATGCTCAACCGCGAATTCGTGCCGAATACTCCTTGTTTAGTTAATTCCGGCAAACCGAAAGGACAACTTGCGGCGTGTTTTGTGCTGAATGTTCCCGATTCGATTAACGGAATTATGGAACACGCACAAAATGTCGCAATTATTCATCAAACCGGCGGCGGAACGGGAATGACTTACGAATTTTTGCGCCCTGCAGGTTCGATGGTTAACTCGACACGCGGTGTGGCTTCGGGTCCGGTCTCGTTTATGAATATCGTCAACGGCACGACCGAAGTCGTCAAACAAGGCGGTGTGCGGCGAGGCGCGAATATGGGCATTTTATCCGTGATGCACCCTGACGTTTTGCGTTTTATTCACGCGAAAAACGACCAGCATTCATTGACCAATTTCAATATTTCCGTAACCGTAACCGACAAATTTATGGCGGCGGTTGATGCCAAAGAATGGTTTCAAACCGAATTTAACGGCGAAGCGTGGAATCAAATCGTTTTCGATCCGGTAACAAATGCCAATTATGTGGTTTATCGTCGTCCGAACGGCGAAACCGCAACATTTGCCGATAAATTGGCGTTTGAAACGGCTGATTTGTCCGATTGCACAATCGAAAATCCGCCTGCGCCGGGAATGGTTTATGCGCCTGACATCTGGAATCGCATTATTGCTTCGGCGCACAAATATGCCGAACCGGGCATCATCTATATTGATGAAGTCAATCGCCATAACCATATGATTTCAACGATGGGACCGATTCACGCTTGTAATCCGTGCGGCGAACAGATGCTTCACTTTAATAATTCGTGCAACTTGGGTTCGATTGACGTGGCGAAGTTTTACAAAAAAATTGGCGATGGCACGGACGCAGATGTTTGTGTTGATTGGGCGAAACTTGCGAGAGTTACGCATCTTTGCACGCAATTTTTGGATAACGTCGTTGATGCGGGACATTTCCCGCTTCCTGAGATTGATGATGTCGTTAAAAGAACGCGACCTGTCGGACTCGGAATTATGGGGTTTGCCGATTTGTGTCTGGCACTCAAAGTTACTTACGGCAATCAAGATTCGATTGAGTTGATGGAAAAAGTAATGGGCTTTGTCCGCCGCGAAGCGTGGATGATGTCTCTGCGTTTGGGCGCGGAAAAAGGAACTTTTCCCGAACTCGAAGGCAACCGCGAATCTTACGCAAAATTCCTTTATGACGAAATTGGCATTCCGCGTGATATGCCGCTTACGCCGCGCAATTATGAAGTTACGACGATTGCGCCGACAGGAACGATTTCGCTTGTTGCGGAAACTTCAAGCGGCATCGAACCGAATTTTTCGTGGGCATATGTTCGCCGTGATACTTTAGGCGAACGTCATTATGTTCACACTTTGGCGGCGCAGGCTTTGGGAATTGATGTTGACCAATCGGACGAAAATTCGATTAAAGAGGCGGCAAATTTTGTCGTTGAAAACATTGATAAATTGCCTTCATATTTCATTTCGGCGATGGATATTACGTCGCATCAGCACGTTCAGGTTCTTGCGGCGGCGCAAAAACATACCGACAATTCGATTTCCAAAACTTGCAACGGAGCGGCTGACGATACGGTCGAATCGGTTGACCAACTCTATCGAATGGCAAAAGATTTGGGTTGCAAAGCCGTTTCGTATTACCGCGACGGAAGCCGTGAAGGTCAAGTTTTAACTTCCATGAAGGCGGAAGAAAAGAAAACTGAAGAAATTCACGAAACCGAAGATGAAATCGGACACGATAAAGAGTTTGTCGTGATTGAAAAAGAAAAAGCGCAACACATCGAACGTCCGCGCGAGCTTCAAGGCTCGACGTGGCGCATTCCGTTCGACGGTGTAAATCTTTATGTTACGGTCAATCACAACGGCGAAAGAGTTTTGGAAGTTTTTGCAACAGGACCGATTTCGGAAGGTGTCGGTTTGTTGGCTTCGAGAATGTTGCGCGGCGGTTTTGAAGTTCGGGAAGTCGCCCGAAGTTTGAACAAAGTTACGGCAACACACGCCGTTTGGTTTAATGAAAGACTTCTGACTTCGCCCGAACAAGCGATTGCCGAGTGTTTGCTTTTGATTGATCGCCGTTTGAAAAATATGCCGCAATCGGAACGCGCAATCAGCAAAATGGAAACGTCTGTTGTTGCGGATAATTCACCGAAAATGAGCAGTTTAATCGGCGAATGCCCCGAATGCAAAGGACAACTCGAACACGCTTCGGGCTGCGATTTCTGCCGCGATTGCGGTTATTCAAAATGTAAGTAGCGGAAAGGTAGAACCCCGCACGTGAGCAAGGGCGAAAAAGCGTTCGAGTAGAAATCAACTTGATTTCTACTCGAACGCTTTTTCGCGTTTGAAGCAAAAACTTATTGCAAGCGGGGACGATTGCGCTCCAGTCGTTTAAGGAACAAACGCCGCCGGAATCGGTAAATCACCGACGATGCCGAAGGCTTGAATTAAAGTTCCGCCGGTTGAGCGGTTGGCATACCAAGTTGAGCCGGATGGACGGAAAACTGCTAAATCGGCTTTGCCGTCGCCGTCGTAATCGCCCGCAACGGGAATGTCGCCGTTTGCGCCGAACGGTGCGGCGTAGAACGAAAAATCTTCGCTTCGGAGAACATACCAAAATCCGGTCGAAGGTCGCCAAAAAGCAATGTCGGTTTTGCCGTCGCCGGTGTAATCTGCGGCGGTCGGTTTATCGGTGGAAATGCCAAATTGCGCCGCGAAAACTCCGCCGTCAGAACTTCTTTGAATCCACCATTCCGCGCCGCTTGCGCCGTTGGAACGGAAGATTGCCAAATCAGTCAAACCGTCGCCGTCGTAATCGCCGAGTTGCGGTTTATCGTTATTTGCGCCGAACGGTCTGATGAGCGTTCCTTGCGAACTTGCCTGAATAAACCAAGTCGTGGTCGAAGGTCGGAAAATTGTCGGATCAAATTTACCATCGCCGTCAAAATCTCCGGCAACCGGAATATCGCCGTTTGCGCCGAACGGGAAAGCGTAAAACGAACTGTCTTCCGAACGCATAATAAACCATTGTCCGGTCGAAGGTCGCAACGTCGGTTTTTCCGTCGCCCGTGTAATCTGCGGGAACTATTTTGTCGGTCGCCGCGCCAAATTGGAAAGCGGCGTTTCCGCCTGATTCACTTTTGTTAAACCACCATTCGCCACCGTTTGCTCCATTTGGACGGAAAATCGAAATATCAGTTTTACGGTCGCCGTCGAAATCAACGAAGGTTTTGCTCAAGTTTGAATTTTGCGTGAAAACGGTAAATTTAATCAGCCCGCTGACTGAAAATCCGCCGATTGCGCCCGGGTCCGTAACATACCAACGCCCGTAAAACGTGCGCCCGACAAACTGCGGATTATTCGCCAAAGTATTTAAACTGACCGAACCGTTTCCGTTTCCCGCGCCTGTGCCGGAAAGCGTTAAACTGACACGCGCAAAACTTCCTGTTGCGGGAATCGAAGAAGTTCCCGGATCGGTATCGTGAATCGCCAAAACCGCATTCGCACCGCCCAAACCGCGAGAAACCGCAACCGTAAAACTCGGATTGCCGATATACGGCGGCTCGATGGCAACGGCTTGCGGCACGTTTCCGCCTGTTCCCGCAATGCCCGTTCCCGAAACAAACGGAACGCGGCTTGTCTGGGTGAAAAGTCGCGGACGGTCAAACGGCGAAAGTTCGCTCGTAACCCGATTATCATTCAAAGGTCGCTTCATAAATGCCACGAGTGCAGCTTTTTGGTCGGCGGTCATTCCGAGCGGACGAATCAGCGCGGTGTCAATATTCGGCGCAGAATGATCGCCGCCGCGATTGTAAAATTCGACAACTTCTTCGAGCGTTGCAAATCTGCCGTTGTGCATATAAGGCGCACGAAACTCAATATTTCGCAAATTCGGCGTTTTAAATTTGGCGCGGTCGGCTTCGAGTCCTGTAACGGCAAAACGTCCCGCATCTTCGTTTTGCGGACGAACGCCGATGTTGTGGAAACTGTTATCGGAAAGCAAAGCTCCGCCGTGGCAGACGGCGCACGAAACGGCAAGAAAAAGTTCGCTCCCGAATTCTTCCTGCTTGGTCATTGGGGTGATTTGCGTAACAGCTTTATCAAGCGGAGTTTGGTCGGAAAACAGCGTTCGCTCGTGTGTTGCGATAGCCATTGCAATCCGCGTAGGTGTTACGTCCGAAGTGCCGAAGGCTTCTTCAAAAAGTTGCGGATAAGTTCTGCCGTTAATCCAAGTGCCAAGTGAATTCGGAACTTTCATTGCCAAAGCCAGCGGTTTTGAAGCGGCAACGCGCTGTGCAACTTGCGTCCAATCTCTGCCGCCGTGCGCCATTTCCGCAGCCGAAAGCGGCGGACCTAAAACCTGACTTTCAAGACTCGCGCCGCTCGGCAAAATAATTGCGCTCGTCAAAGGATCGCGGAACGTATCGGAAGCGCGTCCGTCCCAAAAAATCCCGTTCGGCGCATAAGCCGCGTTCAGATAAGACGGCGATTTTCTGTCGGTAACTTGCAGATTGAATCCGAAAGCCGGATTGAAGACATAAGTTCCGTTTTGATTGTTTTGCGGAACACCTAAAGAACCGAAAATGTCATCAGCCGTATTAAAAGTATTGTCAAAACCCGGATTTACGGTCGTTGAATTTGTGCGCGGATCAGAACCACTCGCGCCGGCTTGGTGGCAAGTTCCGCAAGAAACGGTTTTGGTCGAAGAAAGTTGTTCGTCCCAAAAGAGAGTTTTGCCGAGATAGGCTTTTGCCGCCGTGATTTGGTTTCCGGCAGGTGCGCTCGGCGGTTGTAAATCGAGAAAAATTCCGTCTGCCGGCATTCCGTTGGCGCGTGTGCCTTGCTCGGATTGGCTGAAATTGCTGACGGTTGCGCCGTTCTCCGATTTTACCCAATAAAAATAATTTTGCCCAACGGTTGCAGCCGTGTCGAAAAAATAATTTGCTTGCGTTGTGCCGACATCGGTTGCGCCGGTCGTGCTGTTTGTCGTGTTGCGGAAAATTCGGTAAAGATTCGCGCCGCGAACTGCGTCCCAATAAACTCCGACTTTATCGTGATATTGATTATCAGTTGCCGAAACATTATTCGGCGCAGGCAAAAAAGAACCGCCTTGACCTTGAACTTTTGATTCGGGAAATAATTTGCCGGAAAAAATCGCCAAAGTAAGAACAAAAACCGCAATAACCGCGAGCTTGATAAAGCGCACACTTAAAACTCTTTTTTTCATAAATATTTTATTGTCGGAAGAATTTACTGCTGAAAATTGTTAAGGAACAAACATACAAAATAATATATTCCACCGCGAAATGTAAAGAATACATCATTCATCATTTGTCGTTTATCATTTATCATTTAAAGAAAAGATTAAAAATTGCCACTTAAAATAGCTGATAAATAACGAATGACAAATGATAAATGACAGCGTTTTTTGTTAAGATTAATCTTTTATGGAACTTGCAGTCGAAAAATACAAAGTCGAAAACGAACCTTATTATCTTCCGATAAAACAGGAAGTCGAATTATTTGAAGCAGCTTACGCGGCAAAATTGCCTGTGATGTTGAAAGGTCCGACAGGTTGCGGGAAAACGCGCTTTGTCGAATATATGGCGTATCGAATGAATCGCCCTTTGATTACGGTGGCGTGCCACGAAGATTTGTCAGCGACGGATTTGGTCGGACGTTTTTTGCTCGAAGGCGAAGAAACCGTCTGGCACGACGGACCTTTGACAACAGCCGTCCGCAACGGCGCGATTTGTTATCTCGATGAAGTCGTCGAAGCGCGTAAAGATACGGTTGTTATTATTCATCCGTTGACTGATGACCGAAGACGTTTGCCGATTGAAAAACGCGGCACAGTCATCGAAGCACCGCCCGAATTTATGCTTGTCGTTTCATATAATCCGGGTTATCAATCAATTTTGAAGGATTTGAAACAATCAACCAGACAGCGTTTTGTCGCAATGGAATTCGATTACCCAAACGCCGAAGACGAAGCCGAAATCGTTGCCAAAGAAGGTAAAATCGAAATGCAAACCGCGCAGGATTTAGTCAAAATCGGTCAAAAAGTGCGAAACTTACGCGGACACGGACTCGAAGAAGGCGTTTCGACACGGCTTTTAATCTACGCCGCGCAAATGATTTCCAAAGGAATTTCGCCCATAGACGCGGCGGAAGTCGCTCTCTGTTCGCCGATTACCGACGACCGCGAATTGCAAAGAAGTATTCGGGAAATTGTTACGACGATTATTTGATTAAGATTATGAAGTATAAAACCTTATTTTTAACGATAAATTTGTTCCTATTACTAAATTTAACAGCTTTATCCCAAACAATTTCAAATGGCTGTAAAGTTATTGATGAGAGCAAGCCATTACTGTTTATTTCTTACGAAAAGTTAATTGAAGATAAGAAAAAAGATAATCAAAAAATTCAATTAAAACTTAATAATAATTCTACCTGCACGATTGTTTTCCTTGTTCCGCAAGGTAGTGTGAAGATAGTTGATAACGGGCAATTTGTAGATGTTATTTACGAAATTCCAAAAATAATAAATGGTGAATCTGTAATAATATTTCCGCCGGGCGGCGACGCACTGGATTTAGCTTATTTAAAGGAAGGTCGCTCCATTTTCTTTAATGTGCCGTTTAAGTATTTCAAAGGCAATGGCGGAGCAGATTTGAGAGTTAAATTTGAATATGAATGGGAAAAAGGAAAAAACAAGATATTTAGCGGAAGTTCACATGACGTTATAAGAAATTATATTTACTTTTACTCAGGATTATTACCTATTGAACTTCAAAAGAAACTATAAAATTTATAAGAGTTTAAAATCACCAACTGAAGCCACTTTCGTGTCAGTAAGCGTTCCTTGTTTTTTCACGCTTACTTCGTGCGCGTTTCTGCATTTTCGTGGTTTTATGTAAAATATTCGTTTCCGCTTTTCGGAAAATTACGATTATGTTAGACGATTACAATTTACCACCGACGAATCAGCAAAACCTCGATATTCGCTCAACGAAACGTGAAGAAATGGAGCTTTATCCGCTCGATACTTTTGAATATGAATACAAAGGGCGCGAGATTTGGATTGATTTCGAGATTCCCGAATTTACGGCGATTTGCCCTTTTTCGGACTTTCCCGATTTTGCGATTATTAAGCTCAAATACGTTCCGAACGAACGCTGTATCGAACTCAAAAGTTTGAAACTTTATATCAATTCGTTCCGCAATATAAAAGTTTTTCACGAACACGTTATCAACATAATTTTAGAAGATTTCGTCAAGGCTTGCGATCCGTTGCAAGTAGAATTGGAAGGCGATTTTCACGTTCGCGGGAATATTAAGACTGTGGTTCGAGCGAGTTATTCAGGAAAGTGAGAAGTGAGAAAAATTTTACTTCTCACTTCTCACTTTCTCAGTGATTTGTCGCCGCCAAAACACGCGGTTGCGAACAGCAATGTTTTTCGCAGGCTTTGTTGACTAATTTATCAATTTTTACGGAAAGTTTGTCTTCGTCTGCGAGAATTGCGTTGGCGATTTCGGAAACGACCAGAAATTTGGCTTTTTCGAGAAATGTTTGTTCGCGGAACGAGAGTTTTTTCTCGCGTGAGAGAAAAGAAAGTTTTTTCAGCACATCAGCGGCTTCAAAAACATCGCCCGATTGCAGTTTGACGCTGTAATCGCGCGAACGGATTTTCCAATCGGCGGCAACATCTTCAAAATCCTTTGCCAAAAAACCGAGCAGATTTTTAGATTGTTCCGAGCCGATAATCGGGCGAATCCCGACAAGTTCGGCTTTCTCCGTCGGCACGAAAATAATTGAATTGTCTCTCAAAACGCGCAAAAAATAACAGCTTACCGAATTTGCCCCGAAAAGACGTTTTTCGATGTCTTCGACGAGACAAATTCCTTGGTTCGGATAAGCTACTTTTTCACCAATGCTCAAATCCATATATCCTCCGCAAGTTCTACTGATACTGCGAATCAGAATTATTTTATGAACAGTCAAGTTACTGTGGTTTCTTAATTATATCACAAGAAAACGAGGTTCTGAAAGTAGCGAATCAAAATCGCTAAACTATGTATTTGCAGGAAGTTCGATGGAAAATGTCGAACCTTTTCCGATAGTTGAAGACACGGAAATTTCGCCGCCGTGAAGTTTGGCAAGGTGTTTCACGATTGCCAATCCCAACCCTGTGCCGCCGATTTCCCGTGAACGGGCGCGGTCTGTGCGATAAAATCTTTCAAAAATTCGTTGCAGATGTTCGTTTGCAATTCCTTCGCCCGTATCGTTGATGTTGATTAAATCGGTTGCGCCGTTTTGATGATGTGAAACCGTAACTTTTCCGCCTTCGCGGTTGAATTTTACAGCGTTATCAATCAAATTCGTGAGCATCTGTTCGAGCCTGATAAAATCGGCAAAAACTCTGGTTTCCGGCGGAATTTCGCTGACCAATTCGACTTTGAACTCGGCGGCTTTGTTTGAAAGATTCGTGAAAACTTCTTTCACGAGATTTGAAAGCGAAATCGTTTTCGGCTGAATCGAAATGCCGCCCGATTCGATTGAGGAAAGTTCCAAAATATCGTCAATCAAATGGTGCATTCGTTCGGCATTTCGCCGGATAACACTCAAAAAACGGCGGTTATTCACTTCGTCTTCAATCGCGCCGTCTTCCAAAGTTTCGACAAACGCCATAATCGAAGTCAGAGGCGTGCGGAGTTCGTGCGAGATATTTGAGAAAAATTCTTGACGGACTTTTTCGAGATGTTCGATTTGCGTGATGTCATAAAAAACACCGATTGCGCTTTTGGTATTATCGAGTTCGATTGGCGCAATGTGAACATCGTATTTGCGCTTTTCCGTGCCTAAAATTTCGAGCTTTAAATCTGAAAACTCATTATTTTCCAACGCCTTGCGAAATGCTTCGTGTAAATTCAAATCGCGGACAACTTCGCTCAGACGTTTTTCTTCCAACGCGCCGTTTTTTCGCCCAAACGAATTATACGCCGCATCATTTGAAGCCAAAATGCGCGTATCTTCGCCGATGACCAAAACACCTTCGCGCATCGTTTCGAGAATCTTGATTAAAACAGGACGCGAGGTTTTTTCAGGCGTATTTTTTGAAAATAATGAAGAAAGAAAGTTCATTTTAGTGGTAAGTGGTAAGTGAAAAGCCCAAAACTTACCACTTATTTACATCCGATAAACCGATAACCGATGCCAACGACGGTTTCGATGCAACTTCCGCAATCGCCGAGTTTTTGGCGCAGGCGGCGAATGTGAATATCGAGCCTCCGCGTTCCGCCGAATTAATTATAACCCCAGACAGAGTCGAGCACATTTTGGCCAGTCCCACCTCGTCCGGCGGATTTTATCAAATCGGTCAAAAGCGAA
>CALMEH010000151.1 GCA_937863115.1 uncultured Acidobacteriota bacterium | reverse complement strand
ATTACGCTGATTTGTCGTTTGTTCTTTTTCGGTATTTGCCGCCGCACCGACCAGAGAAATCGAAGCCGAACCGATTTGTGCGCCCGATTCGTCTTCAACACGATAATTTAATTCGCTCGACGAGGTATTGCCTTGTTTCCAACCTAAAGGCGCGGTTTCGCCTGAAGGCAAAAGCGCGGGCGTATTGTTTTTTATCGGCGTATCTTTCTCGGTGTTTTTTGTTTTAGCCGTAATTTGCGGATTGTTTTTTGAAGCACGAAGTTGGCGCAGACGCATTGCCCGGCGGCGTTGCGACAAATCTTTGTTGCGTTTGACGCGCTGGCGGTAGGCACGCCACCACGCCCGCGAATATTTTTTGTATTTGACCTGTTTCTTTTTCTTCTGCTTTCGCGGCTTGTGCGCTCCGGCTTCCGTGTAATCGTTCGTCAACACTAAAGTTGCGCCGAACCCGAATAACAATGCGATTGACAATACTATTGCTCTTATCATATTTCCTCCAAACCTTACAAAACCGTTTCTTTGACGACTTCCTCAATCGTCGTAATTCCTTCGCGTAATTTACACAAACCTGAACCTCTTAAGGTAATCATTCCCAGTTCGATAGCTTTTTTACGCAATTCAATGGCACTTGCGCCGATAATAATCAATTCGCGTAATTCATCTGTGATTTCCATCACTTCATAAAGTCCGACGCGACCTTTATAACCCGTGCCGTTGCACGTCTGGCAACCTTTACCTTTGTAGGCTTTCATCGTTGCCGCATCTTCTTCAGTAAAACCGATTTCGGTGAACGCTTCTTTCGGCAAACTAACTTCTTCCTTGCAATCTTTACAGATTCTGCGAATAAGTCTTTGCGCCTGAATAATGTTCACCGATGTTGCTACTAAAAACGGCTCGATGCCCATATTGACCATACGCGAAATCGTCGAAGGCGCGTCGTTCGTGTGAAGTGTGGACAAAACCATATGTCCGGTGAGCGCGGCTTTGATGGCGATTTCTGCCGTTTCAAAGTCACGGATTTCGCCGACCAGAACGATATTCGGGTCTTGGCGAAGGAATGAACGAAGCGCGGCGGCGAAATTCAAACCGATTTGCTCTTTCATCTGAACTTGGTTAATGCCGGGCAAGTTAAATTCGACCGGATCTTCCGCCGTCATAATGTTAGTTTCCGACGTATTTAACGCTTGCAAAGCCGAATAAAGCGTGTTCGTTTTACCCGAACCCGTCGGACCTGTTACTAAAACCATTCCATATGGTTTGGCGATATTACGTTTAAAAATTTCTAAACTTTCCGGCTCGAAACCGAGTTTCGTCATATCTAGCATCAACTTGTCTTTATCAAGCAAGCGAAGCACGATTTTTTCGCCGAAAAGTGTCGGCAGACTCGAAACACGAAAATCCAATTCACGCGAACGATTGTCAATTTTAACCTTTATTTTAATGCGTCCGTCTTGGGGCAGGCGTTTCTCGGAAATATCAAGTTTCGCCATAATTTTCAGACGCGACAATAGTGCATCGCGCATCCGCATCGGCGGGTG
>CALMEH010000150.1 GCA_937863115.1 uncultured Acidobacteriota bacterium | reverse complement strand
AAGGAACTAAATATTTTTGCTTTTGCTCTTCATTGCCGAACATAAAAATATGATTCGAGCAGAGCGAATTGTGCGCCGCAACCGACAAACCGACCGAACCGCAAACCCTTGCAATTTCTTCGATAATCGTTGCATACTCAACATATCCGAGATTTGAGCCGCCGTATTCTTCGGGAAAAATAACGCCCATCAAACCGAGTTCGGCAAGTTTTGGGCGCAATTCATCGGGAAAATGTTGCGTTTCGTCCCATTCCATCACATTCGGACGAATTTCGCTTTCGGCAAATTCGCGCACCGAAAGTTTTATCTGTTGTTGTTCTTCATTAAGTTCAAAATTCATATTTTATTAAGCCTTCTATTATAAAATTATCATTCGATTATATCTAAAATTTATCATAAAATAGACTCAATGCGTATTTTGAAATTGATTCTGAAAGTGGTTTTCGCAATTCTTTTCATTTCTGCCGGAATTTTGCATTTCACAAATCCCGACTTTTTCGTGCGAATCGTTCCGCCCATTCTGCCCGCGCCGCTTTTTATTGTTTATCTGAGCGGAGTTTTTGAGATTGCGTTAGGAATTTTGCTGCTTGTGCCAAAATTTTCGCGTTTCGCCGCGTTCGGATTAATTGCACTTCTGATTGCGGTTTTTCCGGCAAATATTTATATGGCAATCAGTCCGCAAAACTTCGCCGAATACAATCCGCTTTTGCTTTATCTGCGTCTGCCGATTCAATTACTGCTGATTTGGTGGGCTTTTTGGTTCACGAAAACTGAAGTTACAGTAAAGCCGAATTTTGCTACAATAATTCAGCAATGAGCGAAGTATTTCAAATTTCAAATTTCAAATTTCAGATTCAAAAAAAATCTGTGTTTATCTGTTTTCATCTGTGGATAATTTTCTTTCTTTCTCTTTCAATTCACGCCCAAGATTTACAGACGAAAATTCGCGCCGCAGTTGAAAACCGCGAATATCAAACTGCCATAAACGAACTTGAATCTTTGGAGAAATCCGACAAGAAACTCTTTGAACTTAACAATTACGATTATCTTCTGGCGCGAATGCACGCGAAAAAAGGCGATTTTGCAAAGGCGGCGATGAATTTTCAAGCGGTTGTAAATCGCAATTCAATCTTAAAGGAATATGCACTTTGGCATCTTTCGCAAATCGCCCGATCAAGCGGAAATCTTCTGCTTGAACGCACATTTTTACAGGAAATTTTAACGCTTTATCCAAATTCCCTGCTTACAAATGCCGCGCAAATTCGTCTGACACAAAGCTATTTTGAAAGTAAGAATTATGAGTTTGTCATTCGTCAGTTGTCCGTTGTCCGTAACCAATCCAACAACGAACAAACACGCGAAAATCAACTGCTTCTCGCACAAGCCTATTTGCAAAGCGGAAAAACGACCGAAGCGAAAGAGATTTTTACCCGCCTTGTGAGCAATCTGGCGAATCCTTCGCAACCTGATGATTATGCTTTGGAAGCGGCGAAACATTTGGATTTAATCGAAGGCGGAAACGAAAATTTCGGCAAAGTCGCGCCGCAAATTGCTGAGACCGAACATCTTCGTCGCGGCGCAATTTATCAGTTTAACCGCAGTTTTCCACTTGCAAGACTTCATTATTTGGCAATCGTCGAACGCTATCCGAACGGGATAAACGTGCCGTTTGCGTCGTATCAAATCGGTCGGAGTTTCGCGCAAGAAGGCGATTTTTCGTCTGCCGTTGATTGGTATGAACGAATTTTGGCGCAATTTCCGTCTGACCCTGTGGCGAAAGACGCGCTTTATCAATCGGCTTCGGCTTTTGCACGATTGAGCAAACCCAAGGAATCGGTTTCGCGCTATAAAAGATTCATCGAACAATTTCCCGATGCCGAAAATCTCGACCGTGCATATCTGAACATCATAGACGTTTTGCGCGACCAAGGCGGCGACAATTCCGTTTTGCAATGGGCGCAAAAAACACAGGAAACTTTTCGCGGAAAATTGGCTGAACCGCTCGCGCTTTTCGCTCAATCGCGGATTCGTCTCGAACAAAACGATTGGCAGAACGCGATTATTGATTTGGATAAACTGTTGCTTTTCAGCGATTTAGGCGGAACTCGCGTGGCGGGCGGAACATCAAAAACAGAAGTTACATTTTTGAAAGGCTTCGCGCTCGAAAGCCAACAAAAATATTCGGAAGCCATTGAAATTTATCTTTCGATTCCCGACGGACGAAGCGAGTATTACGGCTGGCGTTCGACGGAAAGATTACGAAATTTGAGGAACGACGAGCGAACCCGTGAAGCAATTTCGATAAAATTAAGCGAATTGGTTTTGCGGGCAAATTCGACAAATATCAGCGACGACGTGCGTCGTCAAACAGCACAAAATCTTATGCGTTTAACTGATGCGCCCGACGTTCGTGCAAAGATGCTCGAAATTATCAAAACGCTTTACGCTAAACTTCCCGCTTATCAAAAAGTTCCCGATTTCAAACTTCTCGAACTCGGCAGAAAAGAGGTTCTAAAGGAAACGCGCAAAAATTTGAGCCAAAATCCGCATCAAACTTTAGCTGACGAACTGCTTTTTCTCGCACTTTACGACGAAGCCGCTCCCGAACTCGAATCGGCGCAAAAAAATCCGCAAACTCAAATCCCAACTCTCAAATCGAAAGATTTTAATTTTACATTAGCGACAATTTTCAAACGCGGCGATTGGGCAAATCGGGCGATTATTTTTAACGAACTGAATTGGAGAAATATTCCCGCCGATTATGAAATCGAACTCATTCCGCGCGGACAACTAGAACTGCTTTATCCGACACCTTACGTTGATTCGCTTTTGAAATTCGCGCCCGAACGAAATGTTGATCCGCGATTTATTTTGGCAATTATGCGCCAAGAGTCGCATTTTCGCGCCGATGTCAAATCAAACGCGGCGGCGCGTGGGCTGATGCAGTTTATTTCGACGACTGCGGACAAAATCGCCAATGAATTAAACCGCAAAAATTTCCGTCAGGACGAGCTTTACAATCCGCCGACGGCGATTCTGTTCGGTTCGCAGTATTTGGGCAATCTTTTCAAACAATTTCCCAACCAACCGCAAGCCGTCGCCGCGAGTTATAACGGCGGCGAGGACAACGTGGCGCGTTGGCTGAAACGCGCAAACTCAAACGATGCCGACAAATACACTGCCGAAATCGTCTTTTCACAATCAAAAGATTACATCTACAAAGTAATGGCAAGCTATCGCGTTTATCAAATTTTGTATGATGAAAAATTGCAAAATGAAATCTCCTCGCGGCAGAGCCGCGAGGTATCAAAAGAGGCGAAGTTGA
>CALMEH010000149.1 GCA_937863115.1 uncultured Acidobacteriota bacterium | reverse complement strand
CCGTAATTTCATCGTCGGCGTTCAAAATCGCCACATCGTCAGATGTTTGATTCATAAAAAGACGATGTTTTGCGGCAGCGTAATCCGAAAAAAAGTCGTATCTGTCCATATGATTTGGCGTTACGTTTGTCGCAATCGCCACGTTCGGACGGAAATCTTTAATAGTTTCAAGTTGAAAGCTCGAAAGTTCGGCAACCGTCCAAGTGTTTTCGGTCGCCATTGCCGTCAAATCAAGAAGCGGCGTGCCGATGTTTCCACCGACAAGCGTTTCAATATTAGAATCTTTTAAAAGTTCGCCAATCAAAGTTGTCGTCGTTGTCTTGCCGTTACTGCCCGTAATCCCAACGATTCTGCCTTTCAAAAATCTATACGCGAGTTCAACTTCGCCGATAACTTCGCCGTCTTTGCGGTCAACGTAACGCGCCGGAATCGAATTTGTCGGCACGCCCGGCGAGATAATAACCAAATCAATCTGATCCAAAAGCCACGAAGGAAGATTGCCGTCAATCAAGCCGATATTAAACTTTTCTTTCAATGATTTGGCTTCGTCCGACCATTTTTCAATCTCTTTTTTATCGTGCAAAGCGACAACCGCGCCGCGCTCCGCCATAAATTTGGCAGATGCGATGCCCGATTTGCCCGCGCCCAAAACCAATACTTTTCTATTCGATAAATTCATTCGGTCTTTGGTCTTTGGTCTTTGGTCTTTGGTCTTCGGACAAAAGCCAAAGACCAAAAACCAAAGACCAAAGACCATTTATCTAAGTTTAAGTGTTGAAAGACTCAACAACGCGAACAAAATCGCCACAATTACGAACCGAAAAACAATCTTCGGCTCTTTCAAACCCGCAATTTGGAAATGATGATGGAGCGGAGCTTGCAAAAAAATACGCTTGCCCTGTCCCTTCGTCTTTTTCGTGAACTTAAAATATCCGACCTGTAACATCACCGAAGCCGCTTCGAGAATGAACACGCCGCCGATGAACGGCAAAAGAAATTCCTGCTTTGTCAAAATCGCCACCGTGCCAAGCGCACCGCCGATTGCCAAACTTCCGACATCGCCCATAAAAACCTCGGCGGGCGGCGAGTTATACCAAAGAAATCCGAGGCTTGCGCCGACCATCGCACCGCAAAAAACCGTCAATTCCGCCGCTTCCGGTTTGTGCGTAATGTCCAAATAACTCGACCAACGACCATCACTGGCAACATAAGTCAACGCCGTCAACGCGCTCATCGCAATAAACGTAACGCTTGCGGCAAGCCCGTCCATTCCGTCGGTCAAATTCACCGCGTTTGACGAACCAAGAAGGACGAAAATGATAAAGATCAAATATAACCAAGGTCCGATATATGTAACCGCGATTAAAGGATCGCTCAAAGCCGTGTCCTTGAAAAACGGAATCGAAACATTCCATAAATATCCGCGCACACCGCTGATTTCTTCGGGATAAGCGTTTTCCAAAAGTTGCCGATTAAACCGAACCAAGTCGTCGCCCTTCGTCGGTCGTTTTTCAATCAGCTTTTTAGTTTCTTCCGAAGGTTTGAATTTATATTCTTCGGGAAAATTTACCGGATTAAAACGCGATTCGTCGTAAAAATTCGCGTCGTTCAAAACCTTATTCAAATCCGTCTTCAAACCTTTCTGTAAATCCTGCGCTTTTGAAGCATCGTAATTTGCCAATAACTGCGCGGTTTCGGGCGAAAATTGAGTTTTCAAATATTGCGAAACAGGGTCTTTCGCCTGATTTATCCGCACGGCGAATTTATTCAAATCCTTAAATTCCGTGCCGCGAAACAAAGAATCGCCCGTCGTTAGAAAAAGTGCGCCCCAAACAACCACCGCGGTAATAAGTTGTCCGGCTAACTTTTGTCTTTCGGTTAATCCCAAACTGCGTTTTTTGACAATTTTGATGTAATCGTCAAGAAATCCGATTAAACCGAAGGCAACGGTCGCACCAAATGCCAGCCAAAGATACAACGAATCGAGACGCGCCCAGAGAAGCGTCGAAATAAACACCGAACCCAAGATTAAAACTCCGCCCATTGTCGGCGTGCCTTTTTTGGCTTGATGTTCGATGGAAAGTTCTTCGCGGATTTCCTGCCCGATTTTCAAATCTTGCAACTTTTTGATGACCTTGCCGCCAAAAAGCAGTGTAATCACCAACGCCGTAATCGTTGCCCAAGCCGTGCGAAACGTAACGTATTGAAAGACGTTCAAGCCCTTAAACAAAATTGACTCGCCCGCGCCGCCGTATTGCTTGAAAATTAGCTGATATAAAAAGTAATAAAGCATCTTCGGATTTTGGATTTCGGATTTTGGATTTTGGATTTCCTTCAATCCTCCGTCTGCCGTTTATTTCTCCAATTCAAATTTTTCCAACAACTTCTCGATAACCTTTTCGGTTCGCACACCGCGCGAGCCTTTGACTAAAACTAAATCTCCCGCTTGAACTTCGGCGACAAACTTTTCCGCCGCAACCGTCGAATTTTCATAAAATTCGCCGTTCAAATTCGCCCCTTGCAATAAGTCTTCGGCAAAACCTTCAACGCCGAAAAGTTTATCAATTTTAAGCGCGGCGATTGTTTGTCCGGTTTCAAAATGAATTTTTTGCGCTTCATTGCCCAATTCGCGCATTTCTCCGGCAACGACGATTTTGCGTTTTGCCGAATTTCCGCCGTCAATCATCGTTTGCACCATCGAAATCAGCGCGTCGGGATTTGAATTATATGTGTCGTTGACGACTGTAAAACCTTCCGCAAAATGTAAAACTTCTCCCCGTTGCGGCGGCGGTGCGACCGTTTTCAAACTCTCGGCAATTTCTTGCGCCGTCATTCCGAAACTAACGCCGACTGCCGAAGCCGCCAGAGCATTCAAAATATTATGTTTACCGTTGAGTGGAAACGAAACCTCTACGCTTCCGTTTGGGGTTTGCAAATCGAATGTCGTTTCACCAAACCGTTCAAACCGAATATTTTTTGCCATTACGTCGGCTTGATTTTCGATGCCGTAAGTTATATTTTTTCCATCGTGCAGTTCGCGCATTGCCAAAACGCGAAAATCGTCTGCATTCAAAACCGCCGTCCCGCCGATTTTCATTCCTTCGACGAGTTCGGCTTTGGCTTTCGCAACATTTTCAATCGAACCGAGATGTTCAACGTGAACCGGCAAAACATTTAATTCGACTGCCACATCCGGCGGCGTAATGCCACACAAACGCGCGATTTCATTGTTCGGCGTGGACATTCCCATTTCCAAAACCGCCACGTCAAACGAAGAATCTTGCGCCAAATTCAAAACCGTTATCGGCAAGCCCAAACCGTTGTTATAATTTTTGATATTCCGCAAAACTTTTCTGCCGAAACTCGCCAAAACGTGCGCCGTCAATTCTTTAGCCGTCGTTTTTCCCGCGCTTCCCGTTACCGCAACGACGGGCTTATTCCACTCTGCATAAACGCCGTGCGCCAGATTTTGAAACGCAACAATAACATCTTCGGCAAAAATCAAACGGTCTTTGAATTCTTCTAAATTATGTTCCGCAAATCTATCGCGCCGCACGACTGCCGCAACTGCGCCGTTTTCCAACGCAACGCCAACATATTTTGTCGAATCTTCAAAATCGCCGTTGAAACAATTATTTTTATATTCAGGCTGTGAAAGCACAAAAAACCCCGCCCCCGCCTGCACTTCACGCGAGTCAATCACGAATGAATTAACTTCTGCCGAAAGCAAAGCGGGACTGAGTGTTACTGCGTCCGCATTCATAAATTTTATGGCGTTTTCGAGTCTCATTTTTTCAAATCGGAGCGCGGACGGCTCGTCCGCGAGTAATTTTTTTTCAGCCCAACACTCATGGGCGAGCCATCCGCGCTCCGATTTATCACTTCCCTGACGATTTATTTTTCGTTTCTGTTTTCGGCTTTTGTGCCGCTGATTCTTTTGTCTTTTGCGTCGAAGGTTTTTCTTCTTCTTTCTTCGGCTCTTTCTTTGTTTCTACCGATTTTTTTTCAGTTTTCTTGGTTGCCGTTGTTTCAGTTTCGGTCGGAATATCTTCGTCCGCAACCGTTTCGTTTTTAATGTTTGTGTCCGGTTTGATGCCCAATTCCGGCAAAACCGATTCGGCAATCTCCCGGAAAATTGGCGCGGAAACTTGTCCACCGTCGCGTGCGCCGCCTTGCGGTTCGTCCAAAACGACGGCGATTACGATTTTGGGATTTTCCGCCGGAGCGAAGCCGATAAATGACGAAATATATTTATTTTCGTCGTATTTTTTCAACGTGGCATTGTATTTCCAAGCCGTGCCGGTTTTTCCGCCAGCCGTGTAACCGTTTAATTTCGCGCGTTTTGCCGTGCCGCCCGTTACGACTTTCTCCAACATCCGACGCAAATTTTTCGCTGTTTCCGCGCTCATCACTTGTGTTGTTTCAGCTTCGGTCGTCGAAATAGCTTTGCCGTCTTGCCGAATTTCTTTAATCAAACGCGGCGTAACGCGAACGCCGTCATTGGCAATCGTGCCGTAAGCCGAAAGTGTCTGCAATGCCGTAACATTTACTTCGTAACCGATTGACATCGAAGCCAATGAATCGGCGTTTGCGGGCGAACGAACCGTGCCGCGGGCTTCAGCCGGAACTTCGATCCCTGTTGGCTTGCCGAAACCAAATCTTTGAGAATAATCAAAAAAATTCTCGTTGCCAAGTAGCTTTGCCGTTTTTATCGTCGCATAATTGCTCGAAACCGCTAAAGCATCCGTGTAGGAAATCGTTTGATGACAATGTTTATCAACAATATCATCACGCCCGTTCATTTTTATGACACCGTTTCCGCAATTAATTTCGCCGTCGGCTTTTATCAAATTTTCGTTCAACGCGCCGCCGAAAGCGATAATTTTAAAGACCGAACCGGGCGCATACATATTTTGCACCGCACGATTCGTGTAATTTTCAACTGCAAACTCCGTGTATCTGTTCGGGTCGAACGAAGGATAATTTGCCATTGCCAAAATCTCGCCCGTGCGCGGATTCATCGCAATCGCAATGCCCGATTTCGCGTTTGCCGCCTTCACGCCTTTTTCCAGAGCCTGTTCGACTTTATATTGAATCGAATTGCTGATGGTCAAAACAACGTCCTTCGGTTCTTCGCGCTCAATTTCTTCCTCGTCATAAACTCTGCCGTAACGGTCGCGGTCGCGCCAAGTTTTAGTTACTGCGCCGTGCAGAAGCGTTTCCTGCGATTGCTCAATGCCCGCACTTCCGACATCTTCGCCGTTGCTGAAACCGATAAGCTGCGCCGCCAAACTGTTGTGCGGATAGCTTCGTTTTTGTTCTTCGCGCCAATGAAGTCCTGTGTATTTCGGCAAATCATTCTTTTTCAACTCGGCGGTTTCCAACCTTTCATTGATGTTTTTCACCGTCGCATCATCCAATTTCCGCGCCAGATAAACAAAGCGTTTATTGCGTTCTTTGCCTTCTTTGAGCGGTTTTAAAATCGTCTCGGTTTTGACGTTTAAAATCTTCGCAATCTGTTTGGAAGTCGCTTCAATATTTTCAATCTCCGACGGATCGGCAACCAAAGATTTAACTTTCAAACTCATTGCCAAAGGATGTTCATCGCGGTCATAAATCGTGCCGCGAAGTTGCTTTTCCTTAACAGTATCGCGCCGCTGATTTAACGCTTTGCCGCGAAGTTCCGTGTGTTGATTTATCTGCAGATGCACAAGCCGTGCGCCGATGCCGCCAATCCACAAAACGAAAAACGCCACAATCAGCATAAACCGCGTGAACGCCGTCTGCTTCGGATTTTTCTTAGTTTTTTTCGTGCGATTTGCCATTTTTATTTTTCGTTTGGAGTTTCGCCTTCAGGCGATTGACAATTACGAGCAAAACAGAGCAGTTTTTTCAAGCTACATAAACTTTGAACTTCATAAAAACCGAAACCGTCTCGCTGGCGGTTTTAGCCGCCTGAGGCGGGACTCAAAACTTATCTCTAAACGCCTTTTTTGGTTTTAGAATCAGTCTTTACTATCGTTTTATTTTCCGGCTTTTTCTCTTCTTTGCGCGTGTTGACATCAGATTTTTTCACAACAGTTTTCGTATCGGAAATCTTTTCCGTTTTCGGTTTTACTTTTGTATCTTTACTTTCGGTATAAAGTGATTCAATGCTTGCCGCAACTTCCGTAAAACCATATTCCTTCGCAACTTTTTTAATCGAAGTCGGCGAAAGCGCAAATTCCTTATCAATTAAAAGTTGGCGTTGCGCGGTTTCGAGTTCATCTTTTTGTTTTTTAAGCTGTGAATTTTTGATGCCGTAATCAATCGAAGAAAAATGTTGCCGTGCGGCGAAGAAAAAACCGCCGACCAAAATCAATCCGCAACCCAACGTCAATAGACAATAACGCCATGGAATCGGGTCGCCTTCGCGCTTTACGTTTTGCGGATTTCTATTTTTTGAAGTGTTTTTTCGGCTCATAGCTTTTTATTTTTTGGGGAAGACTTCTAATTCAATTTGCGGCAAACACGAAGTTTTGCGCTTCTGGCACGCGGGTTTTCATCTAATTCTTCGGCTGAAGAAACAAGAGGCTTGCGCGTTAAAATTTCAATTTCTTTCTTTGCGCCGCATTGACATTGGGGAAGCCTCGGCGGACACGAACATTTTCCGGCAAGACGCTGAAAGGTTTGTTTAACAATCCGATCTTCGAGCGAATGAAACGTAATCACCGCCAATCGCCCGTCCGTTTTCAAAACATCTATCGCATCTTCGATAAACTTTTCCAAAATTTCAATTTCACCGTTGACCGCAATTCTCAAGGCTTGGAACGTGCGCGTTGCCGGATGAATTTTGTCTTTCGGCTTGCGCCCGATTGCTTTTTCAACGGTTTCGACAAGTTCTTTCGTCGTTTTTATCGGTTCGCCGAGTTCACGCTTCCAAACGATTCTCCGTGCAATGCGCCGCGAATTTCTTTCTTCGCCAAACTTGTAAATCAAATCGGCGATTTCAGTTTCCGAAAGGTTTTCAAGCAATTCGGCGGCAGTTTCCGTTTCCGAATTTCTGTCCATCCGCATATCAAGTTCTGCGTCAAAACGAAAACTGAATCCGCGTTCCGCACTATCAAACTGCAAAGACGAAACACCTAAATCCGCCAAAACGCCATCAACTTTTTCGCCTTTCAAAACGCTTTTGATTTCTGCAAAATTCGCGTGAAAAATTTCGATTCTTTCGCCGAATTTTTCAAGCTTTTCTTTCGCAAATTCAATCGCTTCCGTGTCTTGGTCAATGCCGATAATTTTCACATTTTCCGCCGCCGACAAAATTGCTTCAGCGTGTCCGCCCAAGCCGAGAGTCGCGTCAACAAAAAGTTCATCCGCCTGCGGATTAAGCAGTTTGACAGTTTCCGTTAAAAGAACGGATTTATGTAAATTTTCGACCGGCATTTTCAAATAACTTTATCAGTTTCACGGCGCAGATATACCGCGAGATTTCGTTTGTCAACTCGTCTCAAACTACCTAAACTACTTATGTTTGATTTCCCGCGAAAGTTTACTTTTTGACCGTTCTGCTTTTAAACTAAATTTCGCGTCGTCTTTTTCCTTTATCGTTATGTTCGCTGTGGAAGTGCTTAAATTAAACACTTTGAACTTGGGAAATTTTATTCGCCTTCAAAACTTCATATTTTGAAGTATTATCAAATATTAAAAGCATCTTACGATTATTTTTCTGCCTGTGTCAAGCATTATTTTTAGTTTTTTCAACATTTTTTCCACAGGCATTTAATCAAGTGCTTAAAACCTTAAATACTACGGACTTTACAGGATTTCACACTAAAAATTATTTTTTCGCTTTTCGCTTTTCACATGCTTTAGGCTAAACTGAAAGATTATGTTTTTGGCGCATTGAGCGTCTTATTTTGTAGTTTGTAGTTTGTGTTTTGTAATTGATTTGAAGGACTGAATTTCTATTTCAAATTAAATTCAAATTGTAAATCAAAAATTAGAAAAACCAAAGTAAATATCAATGGAAAGTTCTCTCTTACAATTACTTCTTTTCGGCATTTTGGCTGGCGCAGCAAACGTGCTTGGCGGAATGATTCTCTTTCCGCCGGCAATACATAAAAATTACCGAAAACTTCTTAAATATATTTTAGGTTTGGGCGCGGGTTTTATGCTTTCGGTGGTTTTTATTGATATTCTGCCCGAAGTCGTCAAACTTTGGCAACCGAAAGAAGGCGTGTTTGACAGCGAAAAACTGCTGATTCCGATGGTTTTGATTTTAATCGGATATTTGCTCACGCAATTTTTTGAACACACCATCGCACCGCATTTCCATCTCGGCGAAGAAGTTCATTCTGATCATTTAATCTCGACAAAATCTGCTTACACGGCAATCGGCGGACTTTTAATTCATACATTTTTTGACGGCGTTTCCATTGCCGCCGCCGCGCAAGTTGATTTCAATGTCGGAATTTTAGTTTTTCTCGCCATTTTTCTGCACAAATTCCCCGAAGGTTTTACGATTTCATCAATGATTCTCGCCGCCGGAAAAGGCAAAAAAGAAGCACTGATTGCAACATCGCTTGTCGGTTTGACAACGCTTCTCGGAGTAATTTTATTTTATTTCGTCGGCGCAAATATCGGTTTTACAGTAGCTTACGCGCTTCCGCTGGCAAGTGGCATTACGCTCTACGTTGCGGCGAGCGATTTAATTCCCGAAATAAACCATCACGGCGGCAAAAATCCCCTTGTGTCGCTCTCGGTTTTCGCAGGCGTTTTGTTTTTCTTTCTCGCTCATCTTGCGCTCCATTCGGTTTTAGAGAAATGATATATTGCCTACGAAACATACGAAATAAACGAAAATTAAATCCTGAACTTTCATTTATTTCGTATGTTTCGCAGGCAAAATTCTTATTAAACTTCTATCGGCAAACTTTCGTATTCGGTTTTGATTTGAGAAAATAATAACAATGAAATTTTCAGCAAAATCTTCCGCTCTAATTTTCGCTCTGCTTTTTGGCGCGGCGATGAATGTTTTCGCGCAATTTTCGATTAACGAATCGCCTTTGCCTGCGCCGTCTGCGCCGGTGAATGATTTTGCGAATGTGATTGATGATGCGGTCGAACGCGAATTGAATCAGAAAATAATCGAGTTTAAAGCGCGAACGAATCCGCAAGTCGTTTTGGCTGTCGCCACGATTAAAACAACCGGCGGCAGACCGATTGAAGAATATTCGCTGGCAGTCTATCGCGGATGGAAAATCGGCACGGCAAACGATGACAATCCAGGCGCACTTCTGCTCGTGGCGATTGACGATAAAAAATATTTTACGCAAGTCGGCAAAGATTTGGAAGACGAATTGCCCGATGGTTTGGCAGGTCAACTGCAACGCCAGTATCTCGTTCCGGCGTTCAAACAAGGCGATTACACAAAAGGCGTTTCCGACACGATTGACGCATATATTCGCACCATCGAAGCCAAACAAACCGGCGCACCTTTGCCACAAACCGGCGAAACGAAACAAGCACCGAAAAATTCGGTTTCATCCGCCAGTTTGGGAATATGTTTGATAATCGGGCTTATTTTATTGCTTATAATCTTCAGCCGAGCCGCAAAATCAAAACGCAACGGAAACGACCGCGACCGTTGGGGCGGCGGCGGTTTCGGCGGCGGCGGTGGTGCATTGCCATGGATTGTCGGCTCAATAATTGCTAACAGCGGTTCAAACAGTTCATCTTCAAGCGATTGGGGCGGCAGTAGCGGCGGAAGCGATTGGGGCGGTTTCGGCGGCGGCGGCGACAGCGCAGGCGGCGGCGCGGGCGGTGATTGGTAAATTTATCGGCTTTTGGCTTT
>CALMEH010000148.1 GCA_937863115.1 uncultured Acidobacteriota bacterium | reverse complement strand
GTGATCGCCATCGCAGAGCACGACCGCCCGTTCGATGACGTTTTCGAGTTCGCGGACGTTGCCGGGAAAATGATATTGCGTGAGCATATCGATTGCCGGCGTGGAAATTCGTTTGATTTCCTTGCCGTGTTCGCGCTCGCATTTGGCGAGAAAATGTTCGGCGAGAAGCAAAATATCGGACTTTCGTTCACGAAGCGGCGGAAGAAAAATCGTGAAAACATTCAAACGATAAAACAAATCTTCACGGAATTTGCCGCTTGCAATCTCGTCTTCAAGGCAGTGTTTGGTTGCGGTAATCAAACGGACATTTGCCTTTTTTGTTTCAGTTGAACCGAGCCGTTCAAATTCTTTTTCTTGCAAAATGCGTAGTAATTTAACTTGGGTTTGTTGAGGCAAATCACCCATTTCATCAAAAAAAATCGTGCCGCCGTCGGCGATTTCAAATGCGCCTTTTTTATTTTTGAAGCCGAAAAGTTCGGTTTCAATCAATGTTTCGGGCAAAGCGGCGCAATTAATCTTGAGAAAAAGTTTTTTCGAGCGTAGGGAATTGTAATGAATCGCGTGAGCCATCATTTCCTTGCCTGTGCCGGATTCGCCGCGAAGCAAAATCGTTGCGTTTGACCGCGCAACTTGCGAAACCTGATCATAAACCTGCCGCATCGAAGCCGAATTGCCGATGATATTTGAAAAATCGTATTTTGCCTTCAATTCCTGACGCAAGTGCGAGGTTTCGTCCGCTAATTTTGCACGTTCGGCGGCGACTGCTTTTTCAACTTTTATTGTTTGCGCGAAAAGTGCGGCAATGACCGACAAAAATAATTTCGTGCTTTCGATTTCAAAAAAATCCATCTCTGCAAATTCCGCCGCAAACACGCCTAAAACTTTATTTTCCAACGCGACAGGCAAAATTATCAGAGTTGTTTCTTCGACAAATTTCGGCAAAAAATTAAATGAAGTTTCATTGCGTAAAAGTGAAACAATTCTCGATTCACCTGATTCAAAAACGGTCTGCAAAGGTGTTTTTTCAACGCGAGTTTCGAGCCGACGGAAATCAGCAACCGTCAAATTATTTACGGCAATTGGCGTTAATTTGTCAGTTTCCGATTGATAAATCAGCAGAAAACTACGTAAAACCGCAAAATCTTCGGCGAGAATTTCCAGAACGCTCGACAAATTCGATTTCGGAATAGTTGAATCGTTGAGAGTTGTGATAACTTTCTGAATAATTTCGAGTTCGTTGACATTCATCTGAGTTCTTTTTTACCACATAAAAACATAGAACACATAGTTTGTAGGTTTATGTGTTCTATGTTTTTATGTGGTAAATTCGGTTTTGTGAGCGAAAGAATTTATTTTCAAATTGAAGCGGAATCTTATAAAAAACGACTTGATGCTTTTTTGTTCGACAAATTTCACAATTTAAGCAAAATGTATTTGCGGGAGCGTTTGAAACTGGGTTTCTGCGAAGTCAACGGTTTAACGGGAAACGCCGGAACTATTTTGAAAATAAGTGATTTTGTTGAAATCGAACTGAATTTACAGCGCGAAACGGCGATGAAGCCGGAAAATATTCCGCTTGATATTGTTTATGAGGAAGAGAGTTTTTTAATCGTTAATAAGCCCACGGATTTGCTCGTGCATCCGACGCACAGCGACCGCAACGGCACGCTTTTGAACGGGCTTTCATTTTATTTAAATCAGCAATCAGCAATCAGCAATCAGCAATCAAAAATCATACGACCCGGACTTGTTCATCGGCTCGATAAACAAACTTCGGGTTTAATGGTTATTGCTAAAGATTCACAAACACATCGGATTTTGTCGAGTCATTTCCAGCGAAAATTGGTCGAAAAAAAATATCTCGCTTTGGTTGAAGGCGTTGTCGAAAAAGACTTTGGAGAAATTTCCGCACCAATCGGGCGTTATGCCGAATTAAAGTTTTGGAACGTAAAATCAGACGGAAAAGATTCGACAAGCAAGTTTCAGGTTGTTGAAAGATTTACGGATTCGACACTTTTGGAACTCGAACCCGTAACGGGCAGAACGAATCAGCTTCGGATTCATTGCGAATATTTCGGGCATCCGATCATTGGCGACATCGAGCGTGGTGGACGCGAGTTTTCAAGGCTTTGTTTGCACGCTTACAAACTCACATTTTGGCATCCGAGCGGCAAGCAAAGACTTGAATTTATTTCCGAAATGCCCGAAGATTTTGTTATGAAAAAAAAAGAAGAAATTGACACCGAAAAAACTTACAGCGTTTCACAATCAATCGCCAAACTGCGCCGCCTTGCCGACGCTTTGGAGCAAGGAAAGTCGTTTGAAATTCAAATTGACAACAACAAAATCAGTGTTCCGCCCGATGCGAGAATCGAATTTGAATACGAAAAAACGAAGGACAGCGAGGAAATCGAAATCGAAATAAGTTGGAAATAAGAAGAAATTTGCCCGCGAAACACGCGAAATACGCGAAAAATTTTAAATCTTTTTTTCGTGTGTTTCGCGGGCAAATAATTTTTAAGATTGAGCAATCGCGGCGTTTTCGTCTTCGTCGCTGTATGGTTTGTGCAAATCAACCGGCTTTTGTTTCGTTTTTCTGAGTTTCATATTCAGAAGTTCGACCAACACCGAAAATGCCATCGCAAAATAGATGTAACCTTTCGGAATTTTTTGGTGAAAGCCTTCCGCGAGAAGTGTTACGCCGATTAAAAGCAAAAACGCCAAAGCTAACATTTTAACCGTCGGATGTTTTTGGACAAATGCGCCAATTGAACTTGCAAACAACATCATTGCAACAATCGAAACAACGACAGCCGCGATCATAATCCAAACTTGGTCAACCATTCCGATTGCCGTAATCACCGAATCAAGCGAGAAAACAATATCGAGCAAAGTGATTTGAATTATGACGCTCGTAAATGAAGCATAAACTTTTTTCGATGCCGCGCCTTCTTCGCCTTCGAGCGAGCCGTGAATTTCGTGCGTTGACTTTGCAATTAAGAAAAGTCCGCCGATAATCAGAATAAGGTCTCGCCCCGAAATCGGATGATTAAAGACCGGAAGCGTAAAAAGCGGCTCGGTCAGAGTCATCACCCACGAGAGCGAAAACAGCAAAATCACGCGCATCACCAACGCCATCGAAAGTCCGATGAAACGTGCCTTCGGTTGTTGTTCGGGCGGTAATTTGCCCGACAAAATCGAGATAAAAATGATGTTGTCAATGCCGAGAACGAGTTCGAGAACCGTCAAAGTCAGAAACGCAATCCAAACTTGCGGATCAGCTAAAAATTCCATTTTTTATTAAAACCACCTTGTTCGTAAATATAAAAAATCTCTAAAATTCTAA
The DNA here is from genome assembly GCA_937863115.1 of uncultured Acidobacteriota bacterium. Classification (GTDB taxonomy): domain Bacteria; phylum Acidobacteriota; class Blastocatellia; order Pyrinomonadales; family Pyrinomonadaceae; genus CALMEH01. The sequence continues at coordinate 1,731 of CALMEH010000148.1, read as the reverse complement.
CACGCCCCGCCGACAAACTAAAAAATTCTAGTTGAAGGATTTGCAGGGTTTTGTCGAAGCCGCGTCAGCTAATTTTTGCGCTTCCTCATTTTGTCCCGCACCAGGTTTGACGACATCCGTGATGCAAGCGGCGGTTGCGGAAACCTTTGAAACAATTAAATGCGAAGTGTTTTTCGTCGAATCTTCGGCATCTGCAACATTAAAACGCACAATCAGGGCAACGGGCGAATCGCCTTTCATTCGCCATTCGGCTTTTTCACCGAGGGTCGAAAAACCGCCCGAAACTTGGCTGAAATTTAATTCAAATTTCTTTTTATTCGGCGCAATGACGTTGATTGTTTGCCGAAGGTCGCCTTCGGTCAATTCGAGCTTGTAACCGCCAACGCCCGGACATTCGCCAATATACGAACCGCCTTCTTCTTCGTTTGATTCAGTAGTTTTGCATTTTGCCGTTTCCAAACTCGTAAAAGTGCTTTTGTTTTCCGAAGAAGTCGAAATTTCTTTGACTTCAGTTTTAGGAGTTGTGTTTGAATTCGTCGTTTTCGCCGAATTGTTTGTTGTCGCGCTGTTTGTGTTTGTATTGGAAGTTTTATTTTCTGTAGATTTTTGCGGGCAAGCCGTCAAAAACGAACATAATAAACCGATAAAAAGTATTTTTGTTAGCATATTTTTAAAATTGGGGAAATTATCTTAAAAAAACATAACATTTTTGACGAAAGAATGCAGAGAAAATATCTATTTTGCGCGCCGATAGACGATTTTTCCGCCGATAATTGTTGCTACTGCCGCGCCCGTGAAATTCCAACTGTCAAACGGCGAATTTTCCGATTTTGATTTCGAGTTTGAATTTTTATAAGTCCACATCAAAGACGGGTCAATAATCGTAACATCGGCAATCGAGCCAACGCGCAAAGTTCCTCGATTCTGTAATCTGAAAATCTTCGCCGGGTTTGTCGAACATAATTCGACAAGACGCGGTAAATCAATAATTCCTTTGTGAACCAATTCGTTAAAAGCCAAGCCGATTGCGGTTTCAAGTCCCGTAATTCCAAACGGCGCACGGTCATATTCGAGAGCTTTTTCGTCGGCGTGATGCGGCGCGTGATCAGTCGCAATCGCATCAATCGTGCCGTCTTTTATTGCTTCCAAAATTGCTTCGAGATGTTCTTCACTTCGCAAAGGCGGCGACATTTTCGTATTCGTGTCGTAACCTTCGACTGCTTTGTCTGTGAGTGTAAAATGATGCGGCGTAACTTCGCAAGTTACGTTTATGCCTTCATTTTTGGCGCGTCTGACGGCTTCAATCGCGCCTTTGGTGGAAATGTGCGCGATGTGAATATGTGCGTCGGTTTCCTTAGCCAAATAAATATCGCGCACCGCGTCCAAATCTTCCGCCAACGCGGGCATTCCCTTTAATCCTAACAATAACGAGATTTTTCCTTCGTGCATCACGCCGCCCGATGAAAGCGATTTGTCTTCGCAATGGTCAACGACGGGCAAATCAAAATCCTTCGCATATTCCATCGCACGGCGCATCATTCCCGCATTCGGCACAGGTCGTCCGTCATCCGAAACGGCAACCGCGCCCGCCGCTTTCATTTCGCCCATTTCGGCTAATTCGTGTCCGTCCGACGATTTTGTAATCGCGCCGACGGGAAAAACATTCGCCAAATTTGCGCGTTCCGCTTGCTCAATCATATAACGCGTAATCGCCGCATTATCGTTAATCGG
>CALMEH010000147.1 GCA_937863115.1 uncultured Acidobacteriota bacterium | reverse complement strand
CGAATCATTTGTCGAATACGCGGCAATCAAAGCGAGATGTCCGCCGGCAGAACGTCCGAGTAGAACGATTTTGTCGGGCGAAATGTTAAATTCCGCGCTTCGTTTTTTTATTTGCAAAATCGCACATTTGACATCGCCGATAGCCGTTTTATCATTCGGTTGCGGGGCAATCGTGTAATCAATATCGAAAACCGTAAAACCGTTTTCGGCAAGCCAAACATTCCATTGCGGAAAATCGTTGCGCTCGCCCGCGTTCCACGAACCGCCGTGAATCACAATCACGCTTGCGCCGTTTGCGGAAAACTTATTTGGCGCGTAAACATCCATTTTCAAAGCGTTTTCGCCGTTTTTGAAAACGTGCGTTGTAAATTTATTGTTCGATTTACTGTTCGTTAATGCGCCGAAGTATTGTCCGAATGAAAGCGAAACATTCTTTTCACCCGCAACTTTCAGCGACGTAAAAAACGGATAAAGCGAAATTAAAAAAGCCGTTACTCCAATAATTACCGCGATTATTGCTACGCCACTATTTTTATGCAAAGTATAGTCAAACAAGGCTAAAATTACGCCAAATAAAGCAATTATCCCGAACCACAAACTCCATTCGCTGACTGCCACCGAATAAAGCCAAACGTGATAAAACGGCGCAGGAACTAAAATCCAAACGACCGAAATTAGCGCAATCACACCGCAAAAAAGCGATGTTAAAATTAAGAAATTATTCATTCAAGAAACTGCAAACCATTTTTTAGCCGCGGATGAACGCAGATAAACGCAGATAAATCAAAATAACATCTGCGTTTATCTGCGTTCATCCGCGGCAAATTTCTATTTCACGCCGACTACTTCGATGATGAAAATCAGCGTCGCATTTGGCGGAATTACGCCGCCCGCGCCGCTTGCGCCATAGCCGATTGACGGCGGAATCGTCAAAATTGCGTGGTCGCCGACGCGCAAATATTGTAAGCCTTCGTCCCAACCGCGGATTACCATTCCCGCGCCGACTTGGAACGAAAATGTATCGTTTCTATCGCGCGAACTGTCAAATTTTGCGCCGTTCGTCAAAAGTCCCGTGTAGTGAACAATGACGTTGTCTCCTGATTTAACCGCTGCACCGTCGCCGTTTTTAGTAATAATGTAGGTCAGTCCCGAAGCCGTCGTTACAGCTTGTTGTGTAATTGTGTTTTCCGTCATTTTTGTAAATATTTGATTTAATCGTCCAACACGCTTTAGCTTGTTGAATGTCAAAAGATTCGACAAACCAAAGTTCATCGGACATTTTCTATCTTGCTTTGAAGCACGGTTTTGTGCAAGATGCAAAATTCAAGATTTGAGATTCAAGCTCAGATACTGATTCGTGCAATAGATGATGACAGATACAAGTTTCTTGAATTGAAAAGTTTTTCAATTTCTTGCGGGTTGCCTTTCTGTTTTGGATATGCTAATTTCACAAACATTATGAAAATAATTGTCCGCTAAATTTCCGCAAATTTTGGTCTTAGTTTTCGCATTTTCTTTTTCAAACGCGAATTACTCAATGCGCTTTTTGCGCGTCTTTTTAATTAATTTTTATTTAGGTTTTTTATGTCTAGCAATATTGAAACAACGTCCGAACAGACGTTGGATAACTCTTTTTGGGCAATTTTGCGCGAAGCTTTTACCGGCTCACAGCGCGATTTTACACAAGGTTCGATTGGTTTGGCGATTTTTCTTCTGGCAGTTCCGATGATTTTGGAAATGTCTATGGAGAGCATTTTCGCCATCGTGGATATATTTTTTGTCGCCAAACTCGGTTCCGACGCGGTAGCGATTGTTGTTCTGACCGAATCAATGATGGCTTTGGTTTATGCGGTTGCCATCGGTTTAAGTGTCGGCGCAACTGCAACAGTTGCAAGGCGTTACGGCGAAAAAGATTTGACGGGCGCGGCAAACGCTGCCGTTCATTCAATCTATCTCGGCATTATTTTTTCAATTTTAATGGGCGTAGTCGGCATATTTTTCGCGTCGGACATTCTCGCACTTTTGGGCGCGTCCGAAAAAGTTGTTGCCGAAGGCACGCTGTTTATGCAGATTATGCTCGGCAGTAACGCAGTCATCGTTTTTCTGTTTTTGCTCAACGCAATTTTTCGCGGCGCAGGCGATGCGGCGATTGCGATGCGCGTGCTTGTCGTCGCAAATCTTATCAACATCGTGCTTGATCCGCTTTTTATTTTCGGCACAGATATTTTCGGGGTTTTTCATATCAATGCGCCCGCTTGGTTAGTCGAAAATTGGATTTTTCCGAAAATGGGTGTAACCGGCGCGGCTGTCGCTACGGCAATCGGGCGCGGAATCGGCGTTTTATTTGCGGCTTGGAGCTTGTTCGGAGCAAACAGACGC
>CALMEH010000146.1 GCA_937863115.1 uncultured Acidobacteriota bacterium | reverse complement strand
CATTTAATGCGTTGCGTTTGCAGGAGCCGAACTCGCAAGTCATCGAGGCGGCGCGATTTGTTACCGATCAAGCGATGACAGTTAATAGTTCGCTTCAAACATTTCAAGAAATTACCGCGCCGTTTCCCAATACGAATCTTGGCAACCAACTCAAACAAGTTGCCCGAATTATCAAAAAACGCATGGATTTAAATGTCAATCGGCAAATATTTTTCTGTCAAATCGGCGGTTTTGACACGCACGTTTTCCAAACTAATAATCATACAAGTTTGCTTTCGCAGACAAGCCAAGCGATGCGGGCATTTTATGATGAAATGGTTGTTCAGGGACTAGGCGATAAAGTTACGCAATTTACGATGTCGGATTTCAACCGCACAATGAATCCGTCTGGTTCGGGAAATGGAGTCGGAACCGATCACGGTTGGGGAAATCATCATTTTATTGTCGGCGGCGGCGTTACAGCAAGCAATTTTTACGGCGTAAATACATCAAACGGCACACCTTTTCCGACGATTATGCTCGACGGTCCCGATGATGCCGACATCAATCCCGGCGCACGCGGACGCTGGATTCCGACAACTTCTGTCGAACAATACGCCGCAACCTTAGCTCGTTGGTTCGGTCTACCGCCGGCAAATTTAATTGACGTTTTTCCGCAAATCGGTAATTTTACCAATACGGATTTAGGGTTTATGCAAAGCAGTTAGAAGTTAGCTGTTCACAGCTAACTTCTAACTGCTGACTGCTAAATCGCACCAAATCGCAAGACCGCACCACACGCCAAATTTTTCGTAGAAATCGCGGATTTGTTTGTCTTCGCAAACATTTCCGCCATTATGTCTTTTGTAAAATTCTGAGCGCAGAAACGAATCAAGCGCGAGTCCATCGTAGCGTCCGACGAGTTTTAGGAGATTTTCCGCCGCGTAATCGCCCACGCCTTTGACTTTTTTCATTTCTTTTTTTAATTCTTTCGTCGGCAAATCCGATGTCAGCCACGATTCTGGATTTAATTTTCCGCCGGCGACTTTTTCGGCGAGTTCGACAAAATAACCCGAACGATAACCGGCGCGGATTTCCGTGCGGTAAAAAACTTCCGAAACGCCCGCCATCTGTTTTGCGGTCGGAAAATCATTATTGCCGAGTTTTTCGACTAAATTCTTGACCATAATTTTCGTCAAACTCCACGAACAATTCGTGGTGCAGATAGTTTTTACCAAATCTTCAAACACATTCGGCGAACGAAGCAATCTGCCTGCGCTAGTTTCAGCAATCCAATTCAGACGTTTTTCATTCTTTAAGATTTTATAGAAATCGCTCAAATCTTCGTCAAAACGCAAAATATGCTGAATATAAGGCAAGATTTTTTCATCGCCGTCAGTTTCGATTTTCAGTTTTTTTTCTGTTTCGCTAATAATTACTGAAACGCCGTCTTGGAAAACATAGCTCAAACGCAAATTTTCTTCGTCCAATTGAAAAGGCAAAAGAACGCTCCAACCGTGGCTGTTGACGGTTGCGCGGAAACTGAAATTTGCGGGCGTTTCGAGATAAAAAGTGTTTGTCATAAAATATTTTAAATTACGAGGCAGATTTTTTCGGCTAAATCGTTTTCGGTGTCGTCTAAGTAATTGTTGAATAAATCTTAGCAAAAACATCAAGTATAAAAAAATAAAAGGTATTGTATTTTGCGGCGAATTAGTGTATAAATGAATTTGCTAAACAATGATTAACGATGTTTTCCTACCTGCGTCGTTAGAAGATTTATTCAAATATTCGGTATTAAATTGTAACTTTGGAAGCCTATTTGGAGGGTAAAGGTTTTATGATGAACAAAAAATTACGCTTTATGAATTATTTGTTGAGCGTGTGTTTTATTGTTTCGGCGGCGGTTCTTTCGGTTTCGGCTCTTGATGATGATCCCGATCCGAATTCGCCGACACCTGTTTTATTGAGCGCGGAAGATTCGACTCGTGCGCTGGCAATTCAGGACGGAGCAAAAATCGGGCGCACATTGCCGCGGGCGGAAAATAATTCGTTTGAATTGTATTCGAGAGTCGTCTTTTTCGTAACCAACATCAAATTGATGGACGGCGAAGGCGCAAACGCACTTCGATTTTATGCCGAAGATGCCAACGGCAGACATTATATGTTTCCGGTAACGAACGTCAAACTGCTTGACAAGGCAAACCGAATTTATGCCGTTTCAGTCGAGCTTCGGGACACGCTCGGATATTGGGGGCAACCGACTGAAAACAAAGGCGATATTCTGGTTTCGATAGCTTGGCGCGGACTTGAAAGCAACCGTGTTCGTTTAGGTTTGGGCGGCACGGGCGGCGAACTTAAAGACGATGCGGGCGCAGTTCCAACGCCTTTCGGAGCAAAAATAAAAAGCCAATCGAAGGAAGCAGATGTTCCAACCGAAGAGTATGTCGGCTATCGCTGGTCAGGCGACCGAATCCGTTTTCTCGAACAAGCGACTTTCGGACCGACACAAGCCTTAGACGACAGAATTCGGCGTATCGGTTTGCGAACGTGGTTGGCGGAACAATTTGAAGCGCAATATCCGAGTGCGGCTTATCCTTATCCAGATATTCCTTTAAAAAATACGAATCAGGCGGCGACAGATGGTAGCGGCTGCGGACATTTAACGGGAGCCGAGTTGACCGCGTGTAACCGCGATTTTTACTCACAATTTCCGGTGCAAGCGTGGTTTTATAGACACGCATTTTACGGCGACGCACAACTTCGCCATCGCGTTTCGTGGTCATTAGGACAGATTTGGGTAATTTCGGGCGTTGACACACAGCAATCGAGACATATGATCGAGTATCATAAAGTCTTAAGTAATAACGCTTTCGGAAATTGGCGGACATTGATGTCGCAAATGACGCTCAATCCGGGAATGGGCAATTATCTGGATATGGTGCGTTCGACGCGGACGAATCCGAATGAGAATTATGCCCGCGAGATTTTACAGCTTTTTAATGTCGGTTTGTTTATGCTCAATCAAGACGGCACACTCCAACTTGACGGCAACAATCAGCCGATTCCGACTTATACGCAAGACACCGTAAATAATTTTACGAAAGTTTTCACAGGTTTTACTTTCTGCGAAATAACCGGCGCACAATGTCCGAATCGAACGGTAGGCGCATTGAATTATATTGATCCGCTGATTTTGACGAACACGAATAATCACGATTTGACGGCAAAAACTTTGCTGACTTATCCGGGATCAACGACGAGCAATGTTGCGGCTTGCACAGGTTGCAACGCGGCGGCGATTCAAACCTACGCGACAAATTCGATGAATCAGGCGTTGGATAATATTTACAATCATCCGAATACTGCGCCTTTTGTTTCGCGGCTTTTGATTCAGCAACTCGTTACGGGCGAACCGACTCCGGCGTATGTCGGGCGCATTTCGGCAGTTTTCAATGCGAATCGAAACAACCCGACGCAGATGAAAGAAGTTATCAAAGCCATCTTGCTCGATCCTGAAGCTCGCGGTGATAACAAGACTGATTCGCGTTACGGAAAATTGCGCGAACCTGTTCAACTGTTGACAAATGTCGCACGACAATTCGATGTGCTTTCGGCTGACCGCACCGTTCAAAGCGACGGCGTGGTAACGACCGAAACTGCGGCAATGGGACAGACAGCATTTATGTCGCCGACGGTTTTCAATTATTTTCCGCCCGATTATGTTATTCCGGGAACGACGTTGAATTCACCCGAATTCGGAATTTTCACAACGGGAACATCAATCGCTCGTGCAAATTTCGGGAATTTGATGGTTTTCAGCCGCATTAATATCAATGCCGGAAGATCAGTAACGGCGGGAAGAACAAATTATTTTTTAGGTATTTAAGAACATTTGTCGGGGGAGAAGAAGGGGAAATTAAATTTTTTTGTAATTTATTGAAAA
>CALMEH010000145.1 GCA_937863115.1 uncultured Acidobacteriota bacterium | reverse complement strand
TTTAAAATATCCAAAACCCCCAAACTGCGTTCTTGCAAAGAATTTTCAAACCCCGAAATAAAAAGCCAATCGCCCACAAAAACCGCCGATTGATTGCCAAAACGCGCATTCACACTCGCACGATTTCGGCGCGTGTCAGCGTTATCAATAATGTCATCGTGAACAAGCGTCGCCGTATGAAGCATTTCCATCACGGTCGCCAAACGAACAACATTTTCATCAGAAGCCGCACCATTAACCGCAAAATTCGACAACAAAAGTAAAGCCGGACGCACGCGCTTTCCGCCCGAAGCCCGCAAATAATCGCCCAAATAATTGATGACCTGAATATTCGATGACGCTTGCCGCTCAAATTCCGCTTCGACCAAAGCCATTTCAGTTTTTATCAAACTAAAAATCTTCTGCGCCGCAATCTGCGGATTTAACTTTTCTCTAATTGGCGCGAATTTCTGCATTAATTACTCCGATAATTATCGAATTGCATATCAATTCCGAAATCTTTTGCTTTTAACTTTGCGATTACGTCTTGCAAAGTGTCGCGGTCTTTGCCCGAAACTCGGACGGTTTCGCCTTGAATCGAGGCTTGAACTTTAATTTTTGAATCTTTGATGAATTTGACAACTTCTTTGGCTTTCTCAATTGGAATTCCTTGCTGAATTTTTACGGTTTGGCGCACAGTTCCGCCTGCCGCCGGTTCGATTTTTTGATAATCCAGAGCTTTAAGCGAAATATTGCGTTTGAGAAACTTCGATTGCAAAATATCATTCATATTTCGCAGACGAGTTTCGTCTTCCGCTGTTAAAATCAAGTCTTTTGCAACAAGTTCGACCGCCGCTTTGCTGCCTTTGAAGTCAAATCTTTGCGAGATTTCCTTCGATGTTTGATTAAGCGCGTTCGTTACTTCCGCGTAATCGGTCTTCGATACAATATCAAATGAATTTTCTTTTGCCATAATTTTTATTTAACCACATAGGAACATAGAAACATAGATTTGAATAAAGATTTCTATGTTTTCTATGTTCCTATGTGGTTATATTTATCTTAAAAAAATCTAAAAAGTTCTGAGTTGTTTGATGTGCTAAATTTTCGAGTTCGACGTTGTAAAAATCAGCCAAAAATTTCGCTGTTTCCGCAACATACATCGGTTCGTTGCGCTTTCCGCGAAACGGAATCGGTGTAAGAAAAGGACAATCAGTTTCAATCAAAAGTTTTTCCAAAGGAACGACACGCGCCGCATCGCGCAGATTTTCAGCCTTTTTGAAAGTTACATTTCCGGCAAACGAAATCATAAAACCGATGTCCATTAAATCTCGTGCCATTTCCGCCGTGCCGCCAAAACAATGCATAATTCCTTTGAAATTTTCGTAGGAACATTCTTGGCGTAAAATCTCAACCGTTTCATCATCAGCATCGCGCGAA